>DASUHM010000006.1 GCA_036273515.1 Gaiellales bacterium | reverse complement strand
CAACTATGACCGCTCCCTGCGTCCTTGCGCTGCGCGGTTCGCAGCCCGGAGGATGACCTGCGTGATCGCAGATCACCTCCGACCGGTGCAAGCCCGCAGGGCTTGCACCTTGGACGTCACGGGAATCGGAATCAACCATCTAGCCGGCCACCCGGCTGCGCCGCTCGAGCAGGAGGACGTCGCGCCACTCGCCGTCCATCCGGCCCAGCCGCTCGCGGCGGCCGACGACGCGGAACCCGCACCGCTCGTGCATCCGCACGCTGGCCTCGTTCTCGGGCAGGATGCCGGCCTCGAGCGTCCAGACGCCGCCCGCCTCGGACGAGGCGACGAGGGCGGAGAGGAGCGCCGTGCCGACGCCCTGGCCGCGTGCCTTGGCGGCGACGTACACGCTCACCTCGGCCACCCCCGCGTAGATGCACCGCGAGCTGACGGGCGCGAGCGCCGCCCAGCCGGCGCCGCGGCCGTGCTCGCGGGCGATGAGGCGATGCTCCGGCAGGTGTGCGCGATCCCACGCCTGCCACGACGGCACCTCGGTCTCGAACGTCGCCAGGCGCGTCTCGATGCCCTCGGCGTAGATGCGGGCGACGTCGTCCCAGTCGCCGGGGCCGAGGGCGGCGATCGCGACCTGCACCGAGGCCGCCGTCACGCCAGGATCGACTCGCCCACGTAGCCGTCCGGACGTGTCCCCGGCGGGACGGCGTACATGGCGCTGCCCCGCGGAACCGGGTACTCGACCATGAACCGATCGTGGGTCGCGAGCCGCCGCTGGATCGGGATGAACTGCCGCCGCGGGTCGCGGTTGAAGGCGATGAAGAAGAGCCCGCCGGTCGGATTCGAGATCTGGGCGTCGTAGCCGTCGGTGAACGTGTAGCTGCGGCGGAGGATGCGCTCGGCCTCGCTGCCCGGCTTGCGCGGATTCGCGACCATGATGTGGCAGTCCGGCGGCTCCTTGCTCACGTTGACCGGGGCGAACTCGCGCTTCTGCCCGAAGGGGGCGCCGGTGGCCTTGTAACGGCCGAACGCGTACTGCTGGACGTCGAGCGGCTCGGTCAGGAAGTTGGACACGAACACCGTCAGCTTGCGGGTGACCATGTAGGTGCCGTTCGTCATCCAGCCCGGCCCGTCGCCCGCGTTCACCCAGACGTTCGAGCGCATCTTGGCCGTGTCATCGACCTTGAGGTTGTTGGTCCCGTCCTTGAAGCCGACGATGTTCCGGGGCGTCTCGCCCTTCTCGCCGGGAAACGGGTCGCGCACGAAGCCATACTGCGACCAGCGCAGCGTGGCCGCGCCGTCGGCGGCGGCCACGACCGCGTGCAGCGCCCGGTCGACCACCTCGTGGCTCGTCGCGGTGCACTGGACGCCGATGTCGCCGCCGGTCAGGTCCGGCTCCAGCCGGTCGTGCGGGAAGCCGGGCATGTCCACCAACGCCGGCGGGCGGCGTGCGGCGATGCCGAAGCGAGCGTCGAACACGCTTGCCCCGAGGCCGAAGGTGATCGTGAGCCGCGCCGGATCGAACGCCTCGCTGCCGGACTTCCCGGCGGTCAGGTCGGCGGCCGTCGCCGTCAGCGACCGCATCAGGTCGCGCAGGCCGGCCTTGCCGGTCGCCGTCACGTCGAGCGAGCCGAACTGGAGGTACTTCGGCTGCGGCGTCACGATGCCTGCCTGGTACGTCCCGTGGAACGGCTCGACATCGGACTCGGCACTTGCCGATGATCCGCCGTCGAGACGGGTGTACCCGGCCGCGCCCAGCGCAAGGCCTCCACCCGCCGCTCCAGCCAGACGCAGGAGATGCTTGCGCGAGATCGGCCGGCTCATGCAGGCGGGATTCTACCGTGAGCCGCGCCGCTCGGCACGACGACGGATCTACAGTTCATCGAGTGCAGCTGATCGTCGAGCATCTGCCGCACCTGATCCCCGCGGCCGCCGGCCTGGGATTCCTGGGCTGGTTCTGGTGGCACATGCGCTCCGCGCCGCCCCCCGACCTGGACGACCAGGAGCTCGCCGCCTGGCAGGAGGCGCGCTCCGCGCGCCGCCGACGCGCCAAGCTCGAGCGGTGAGCGCGCCCCCGGCGAGCTCGTTCACGTTCGAGCCGATCTTCGCCGTGGCTGCGGCGGTCGCGGTCGTCGCCTACCTGCCCGCCGCCCACCGCCAGGCGGTGCCGGGCTGGCGGCGCGCGTCGTTCGTTGCGGGGGCCGCGCTGATCGCCTGCACGCTCAACTCGCCGCTCGAGACGGTCGCGGTGCACTACCTGCTGATGGGCCACCTCGTCCAGAACGCCCTGATCGCGGACATCGCGCCACCGCTCATCCTGCTCGGCCTGACGCCGGCGATGGGGGCAGGCATCCTGCGCCGGCTGGGCCCGGCGTCCCGGCTCACGCACGCCGGACTGAGCTGGCCGCTGTGGGTCGTCGGCTGGTACAGCGTCCACCTGGAGCGGCCGTACACCTACGCGCTCGAGCACCCCTACGCGCTCGACCTCGAGCACGCGTTCCTGATCCTGATCGGCCTGTGCTTCTGGTGGCCCGTGATCGTCCCCGGCGCCCGCCGGATGGGGTCCGGCGTGGCGGTGCTCTACCTGCTGTGCGCCTTCGTGGCGGCGTCCTTCCTCGGGCTGGCATACACGTTCATCCCCGACCCGCTCTACCCCTACTACGTGCACGCGCCGCGGCTGTGGGGCATCTCGGCCGCGCGCGACCAGAATCTGGGCGGAGTGCTGATGACGGCCGAGCAGTCGGCGGTGTTCCTCGCCGCCGTCGCACTGACGCTGCTGCGGCTCCTCGACGAGGACGAGGAGCGGGCCGACCGCGACGCGACCGTCGCCCTCGCCCGCGAGGCGGCGCGGGCGCCGCGGGCGCGAGAGGATTAGCCCGCCATGCCGCCGCTCCTTGCCGCACACGACGTGCCGGCCTCCGCGATCGCGGGGGCGTGGCACCTGCACCTGGCGCCCGTGCTCTTCGCCCTCGTCGCGACGGCGGCCTTCGCCCCGGCCTTCGCCCGGGTGCGGCGGCGCGATCCCGCCCGGGCGCCGTGGTCGCGCGCGGGCATCTTCGCCTGTGGGCTCGCGGTCATGGTGGTGCCGCTCGTCTCGCCGCTGAACGTCGCCGGCGAGCGTTACCTCCTCTCGGCGCACATGCTCGAGCACGTGTTCCTGGCCGACGCCGGCGCCGCGCTGCTCGTGCTCTCGGTGCGCGGTCCGATCTCCCGGTCGCTTCTGCCGTGGCCGGTGCCGGCGCCGCTGCCCGCGATCGGCGCCTTCCTGCTGCGCCCGGCCGTGACCCTGGCCCTGTGGGCGGCGGTCGTGGCCGCCTGGCACATCCCGGCCGTCTACGACCGCGCCCTCACCCATCCCGCCCTGCACGCCGTCGAGCACCTCTCGTTCGTGCTGGCCGGTCTGCTTGCCTGGACGCAGCTGATCGACCCGACGGGCTCGGGCCGCCTGGGGATCACGGGCCGGCTGGCGTTCACGGTGGCGATGTTCTTCGCCGGCCAGCTCCTGTCCGACGCGCTGGTCTTCTCGTTCCACGCCTACTACCCCGCCTACGCAGACCGCCCGGGCCGGCTCTTCGGCATCTCGCCGCTCACGGACCAGCGGCTCGCGGGCATCGTGATGGCCGCCGAACAGCTGCTCACGCTGGGCACCTGCTTCGTCGTGCTCCTGCTGCAGCTGCGCCGGAGTCACGCCACGGCGACCCTGACGACCACGTAGGCGAGGTAGGCGACGACGATCGCGCCCCCCGCGAGCCGGCCGGCCCCGCCCCGGCGGCCGACCAGGACGAGCGTCGCGACGGTGACCGCCGCCATCCAGGCGTAGTCAGTCCCCAGGCCGTTGGCGCCCGCTCCGAGGCCGACCAGCGCCGCCGGGATGAGGATGCCGATCGAGAGGTTGATCGTGTTCGAGTTGAGCGTTTCGCTGACGAGCGCCTCGCCGCGTCCGCGCAGCCCGAGCCGGATCGCGGTCGCGGCGTTCGGCAGGCTCGTCAGCGTCGCCAGCAGCAGGAGCCCGACCAGCGGCCGGGGCAGGCCGACCCGGTCGGCCAGGAGGACGGCGGTGTAGACCATGCCGACGCTCCCGGCGATGATCACGGCCACGGCGGGCAGCTCGCGGGCGAAGAGGCCGGCGATCGCGGCGGCGGAATGCTCCCTGGGCGGCCGCGGCGCCTGCGCGCCGTGGAACGTCCCGCGGCCCAGGAGCACGAGGTACGGGATCGCCGCGGCGGCGAGGAGCACGACCGCCGGCCACGCGCCCAGCGGCCCGAACAGGACGCCGCCGGCGACCGCGATCACGAACAGCGCGAACGCGCCTTCCAGCGTGAGCGCCGGCCGGTCGAGGCGGACGCTGCCGGCGAGCAGCGCGCTCAGGCCGACCATCGCGGCGAGGTTGAAGAGATTCGAGCCGATCAGCACGCCGACGCCCACGCCGTTCTGCCCGCGCACCATCGCGGTCAGGCCGGAGGAGAGCTCAGGGCCGTCGGCGGCGAGCGCCGTCAGCAGCCCCAGGAGCGCCTCGGGGATGCCGAGCCGGACGCCGAGCGCGTCCAGCCGGCGGGCGAACAGAGCCGAGGCCGCGAGCGTCGCGGCGAGGGAGATCAGGAAGAGGAGGGCGGCGAATGGGGTGGACATGGGCGCGTCGATTCCACGCCGACCAGCCTTCCCGGCACGCCGCGGGCATGATATCCGGCGGCGGGGCTGGGGGTTACGATCTTCCCGTGAGCACGCCCAGAGGTATCCGCACGGGCGCGGGCGGCGGCGTCCGCCGGCTCGGCTGGGGCCTCGCCGACCAGGCGCTCTCGAGCATGACGAACTTCGCGCTCGCGATCCTCGTCGCCCGGTCGGTGAGCACGTCTGCGCTGGGCGCGTTCGGCCTCGCCTTCACGACGTACACGATCACGCTCGGCGCCACCCGGGCGCTCTGCCAGGAGCCGCTGACCGTCCGCTACAGCGCCACCGGCGAGCCGGAGTGGCGGGACGGGACGGCCGCGGCGACGGGCGTGGCGCTCGTGCTCGGCGTGCTGGCCGGCGTCGTCTGCGTCGGCGCCGCGTTCTTCTTCGGCGGTGCCCTGCGCCCGTCGCTGATCGTGCTCGGCATCGGCATGCCGGGCCTGATCGTGCAGGACGCCTGGCGCAGCGCCTTCTTCAGCCGCCTGCAGGGCCGGGCGGCGTTCGCCAACGACCTGGTCTGGGCGATCGCGCAGGTCGTGCTGGTGGCGGTCGTGCTCGTGGCCGGGATGCGGACCGCGCCGGCCTTCATCGCCGCCTGGGCGGCGGCTGCGGCGGTCGCGGGCCTCTACGGCATCCTCCAGGCGGGCCTCGTGCCCCGTCCCGGCCGCACCCGCTGGTGGCTCTCGCGCCACCGCGACCTCGGCCCGCGTTACCTGGTGGAGTTCATCGCCCGTAACGCCGCCCAGTCGGGCGCGATGTATGCCACCGCGGCGTTCGCGGGCCTCTCCGCCGCCGGGGCGCTGCGCGGCGCCCAGGTGGTGCTCGGGCCGCTGAACATCCTGAACATGGGCATCACGGCGCCGGGCGTCGCCGAGTCGGTGCGGATCGCCCGCCGCTCGCCCCGCCGGATGATGCGCGCCGTCGAGCTGCTGGCGGTTGCGCTCGTCGTCGTCTTCGTGGCCTGGGGCGTCGTCGTCTACCTGCTCCCCGACTCGGTCGGCGAGGCGCTCCTGAAGCGGTCGTGGCAGCCGGCGCACGAGGTCATCCCCGCCTACACGGCGGTGATGGCGGCCCAGGGCATGCTGACCGCGGCGACCGTCGGCCTGCGGGCCATGGCGGCGGCCAAGCGCAGCCTGCGCTCGCGGCTGGTGACCGGCGTGCTCGCCGTCGCCGGCGGCACGGTCGGGGCGGCCACGTCGGGCGCCGTCGGCGCTGCGACCGGCCTCGCCCTCGGGCTCTGGATCGGGGGGATCCAGTGGTGGCACCAGCTCGGCCTGGCCGTCACCGAGGAGGAGGAGCGACGCGCCGCCGGCGGGGCTCCCGTGACGCCTGCACCCGATCCGGCGACGGCCGGTCCCTAGTGGGTGGCCCCCCGAACGGGGGAGTTGGGTGTTTTCGCTTGACAACGCTGGTCGGTGGCGGTGTACTTGGTGAACATTTGGTGTACCGAGCGGACTGGTAGGAGGCCTCCGCACGGTGCGGGCACGACCACCAAGGGAGCAACCCTATGCAGCACGACACCCCCACGGCACCGGCCGAAGACCGGCAGGCTTGCCGTATCCATCTCGTCCGTCACGGGCAGACGATCATGAACGCGCAGGTGCGGTTCCGCGGCCGTCTCGACGTGCCGCTGAACGAGGTGGGCCGCGCCGAGGCCCGGGAGGCCGCTCGCGCGCTCGTGGGGTCGGGGATCGTCGCGGTCTACACGAGCCCGCTTGGCCGTGCGCGTGAGGTCGCCGAGGCGATCGCGGTGAAGAACGGCGTGGGCGCCGTCCGCGACCAGCCCGACCTGATCAACCTCGACTACGGCGCCTGGGAGGGCCTCACGAAGGAGGAGTCGGCCGCGGTCGACCCCGTCGCCTGGTCCGCCTACACCGGCGCCCCCGAGGAGGCCGTGTGCCCCGAGGGCGAGGCCGTCGCCGCCGCCGCCGACCGCGTCGTCGCGGGGCTGCGGGCGATCGCCCGGCAGCATCCCGGCCAGAGCATCGCCGCCGTGTCTCATGGCGTGATGCTGCGGCTGGCGGTGCTTCGCGTCGCCGGCGCCTCCGACGCCGACTGGCAGTTTGCGATGCCAACCGGCAAGGCCATCGTGTTCGATGTCGACGGCGACGAGATCACGCTGGTCTCCGAGGTCGACCGCAGCAAGTCCGATCCGCGCAAGGCTGCCGACGCACCGGTCATCCTGACCGAACGCGCCGTGTGAGCCAGGCAGGCGGGCGGGGGCTCGGCGCGCGCGTCACGCGAGGCGTCCGGCATGCGCGCTCGACGGAGCGCAGCCGTATGACGGCTTCACCAGGTCGGCGCCGACGTTCGCCGTCGTGGCGTTCCAGCTCGCCCAGCCCCGGCTCGTCCGGATCGGCCACCACCTGCACGCCCCCGGCCAGATCATCCAGGCCGTGCGCCTGGGTGCCGGTGCTCCGGACGGTGCGCCCGCCCGAGGACACGGTGCTCTCGCTGGTCGTCCGCGAGCCGTACGTGACGATCCCGCAGGGGCTCGATGCCTACGCCCGCTTCCACGAGCGCTTCGGCACAGGGTTCGCTCCTCCGGAGCTCACGCCGGAGCGCACGCCGGAGCGCACGCGCGAGGCCTTCGACCCGATCGAGATGCGCTCCCGCCGGCCGCCCTGGCGCGGCGCCATCCACGACTTCCTGGCGGGCCTCGTGCCGTACGCCGAGCTGGAGCGCCGCGCCGCCGCCGCCGATCCGGCCGTGACTGCGGCTGTGGCCGAAGACCGGGCCGCGCGCCCGTCCGCCCACAAGGAGCGGCGCAAGGGCGCCCGGCGCGCCGCCTACCATGCCGCGCGCACGCGCGCCTGCGCGAGACGGCGGACGACCTCTATGCGACCTTCGCCGGCGAGCTGCTGCTGGCAAATCCTCACAGTTGAAGTGACTCGGATTGGAGTTACCGTCGTTCGCGAGGCTTGACTTGACGGATTCCGACCGTATGTTGGATCCCGAGTCATACGAACCTTTGGGGGAGATTCGATGCTGGGTCGAAAGAGTCGAAGCGGGTTGGCGGCTGCCTTCGTGGCCGCGATGGGGTTGGGAACGGCAGGCGTCGCGCAGGCAATCCCGGTGCAGCCGCACCCGGTGCCGACCTGGCAGACGAACGGCCGTGTGAATGCGATCGTGGTGTCGGGGAACGTCGCCTACCTCGGCGGCCAGTTCACCTCCATGCGGCCGCCCGGAGCCGCAGCCGGCACCGGGGAGGTCACCCGCAACCACGCGGCGGCGGTCAGCCTGACGACCGGCGCCCTGCTGCCGTGGAACCCGAACGCGAACGGTACGGTGCGGGCGCTTCGCGTCGTCGGGACGACGGTCTACATGGGTGGCGCCTTCACCCAGGTCGGCGGGGCCACGCACACGCGCGTCGCCGCGGTGCAGGCGACGGGCGCGGGAGCGGTCATCTCGGCGTTCAAGGCGTCGGCCAGCGGAGAGGTGTTCTCCGTCGTGGCCAGTGGCAACTCGCTGTTCCTCGGCGGCGGCTTCGGCACCGTCGACGGCGTCGCCCAGCCGAACATGGCCGCGGTGGACACCGTCTCGGGTGCGATCCTGCCGTGGGCGCCGGCCGTCAACGGGCAGGTGCGGGCGATCCGCCTGCTCGGCTTCCCCCGCATGGTGATCGGCGGCTCGTTCACCACGATCAACGGCAGCTCGGCCAACCACATCGGCGCCATCGACGGCGACACGGGGAACAGCCTGCCCTGGCGAGACCACACGACGTACAACGTGATCGGCCTCGCCTCCGACGCGAACGGCGTCTACGTGGCCGGCGCCGGCGGCGGCGGCAACTTCGCCGCGTTCAACCCGGCGACGGGTGCCCAGAACTGGCTCGGCGGGACGAACGGCAACGTCCAGGCGATCAGCGTCGTCGGCGGCGAGGTCTACGTCGGCGGCCATTTCCACGTCTACTGCGGACCGCAGCGCGGGCAGCACACATGCACGGCCCCGATCGCCCGGGACAAGCTGCTCGCCGTCGACGAGGGCACCGGCAACCTCACGTCGTGGGCTCCCGGCGCGAACAGCGTGCTCGGCGTCTTCGCCCTCTACGGCGTCGCCTCCAATGGCGACGTGCTCGCAGGCGGTGACTTCACCAGCATCGGGCTGCGCAAGCAGCAGGGTTACGCCCAGTTCACACCCTGAGCAGCAACGACGCATGAGCGCCACACTCGGGGCCCCGTTCGCGGGGCCCCGATTCGTTTGCGGGAGCGGTCAAGCGCGGGCGCGCAGCGCCGATAAAACCGGCGACGGACCTGTGCCCCCATGGATTCGATCGATCCCGCAGAGGAGTACCGAGCGCCGACCCCGCAGCGGCGGGCGTCGGTGCCGATCTCGTTCACGGGCGACATCGGCGGGTTCCTGTTCGACCTCCTGAGCGACATCGACTCGATCGTGTGGCAGGCCGACGCCGACACGTTCACCATCGAGTTCGTCAACGACCGCGTCCACGACCTGCTCGGCTACGACCCGATGGACATGGTGGCCGAGCCGGAGTTCTGGAGCACGCAGATCGTCCACCCGGACGACCGAGCGGCCTTCCTGGCCTCGGAGCAGGAGGTGCTCACCCGTGGCGCCGCCCGCGTCACCTATCGCGCGCTCAGCACGACCGGCGCGGTGGTGTGGCTCTCGAGCGTCGCCCGGCTGACGACCGACCACAGCGGCCGGCGCCGGGTGCGCGGCGTCGAGACCGACGTCACCGCGATGAAGCGGGCCGAGGAGGAGGCGCGCGAGTCCGAGGAGCGGTTCCGGCTGCTCTCGGAGGCCTCGCGCGACTCCGTGATCGTCCGCGCCGGCGGCGTCATCGTCGAGGTCAACCGGGCGTTCTGCGAGCAGTTCGGATGGTCGCCGGAGGAGGCCGTCGGCCTGCGTCCCGAGGACTACATCGCACCGGAGTCGCTCGCCCTCGCCGCCGAGCGGCTGGCCCAGGACGTCACCGGAGATTTCGAGATCGAGGGCATGCATCGCAGCGGCACCCGCCGCTGGTACTCGACTCAGGTGCGTGAGGCGCGCTTCCACGGGGAGCTCGCCCGCGTCGTCGTCCTCACCGACATCACCGCCATGCGCCGGCGCGAGCAGCGGGCGCTGCACGACGCGAGCCACGACGAGCTCACCGGCCTGCCCAACCGGGCGGCGTTCGGGCGTCGCCTCGCCGAGGAGCTCGAGCGGCGCCGGCCAGACCACGTGCTGGGGATGCTCTACTGCGACCTGAACGGCTTCAAGGAGGTGAACGACACCCTCGGCCACGCCGCGGGCGACGCCCTCCTGCAGCTGGCCGCGCAGCGGCTCGTGAGCGTCGTGCGCACGAGCGATCCCGTCTTCCGGGTGGGCGGCGACGAGTTCGTCATCCTGCTGCCGCTGCTCCCGGCTGCTGCGGCTGCGCGCGTCATCGACCTGATGAAGCAGCGGATCGTGAAGGTGTTCGCGCCGTCGTTCTCGATCGCCCGGACGGTCGCGCGGGTCGGCGCCGCCGTCGGCACGGCGATGAGCCCGCCGGCGACGACGGCCGACGAGCTCGTCGAGCGCGCCGACCAGGCCATGTACGTGCACAAGCGGTACCTGAAGCAGCTGTCGGCGTAAGATCGTGCGGCCGCCGGGAGGCGGCGTCCGTCACCGCTGACCGCAGGAGACCGCCATGGCCGACACCAAGATCCTGCTGCACGAGCGCGACATGCCGCGCTCCTGGTACAACGTCCTCGCCGACGCCCCGTCGCCGCCGCAGCCCCCGCTGCACCCCGGCACGGGCCAGCCGATCGGCCCGGACGACCTCGCCCCGCTCTTCCCGATGGACCTGATCCTGCAGGAGGTCTCGACCGACGCCGAGATCTCGATCCCGGAGGAGGTCGTCGACGTCCTGCGGCTGTGGCGGCCGACGCCGCTCTACCGGGCGCATCGGCTCGAGCGCGCCCTGGGGACGCGGTCGCGGATCTACTACAAGTACGAGGGCGTCTCGCCGGCCGGGTCGCACAAGCCGAACACCGCCGTCGCGCAGGCGTTCTACAACGCCCGCGCCGGCCGCCGCCGGATCGCCACCGAGACGGGCGCCGGCCAGTGGGGCAGCTCGATGGCGTTCGCGTGCGAGGCGTTCGGCCTCGAGTGCAAGGTCTACATGGTGCGCGTCTCCTACGACCAGAAGCCGTACCGGCGGATGATGATGGAGACGTGGGGCGCCTCGGTCGTGCCCAGCCCGTCGCCCGATACGAACGCGGGCAGGGCGATGCTCGGGCGCCACCCCGACTCGCCGGGCAGCCTCGGCATGGCGATCTCCGAGGCGGTCGAGGACGCCGCTACGCACGACGACACGAGCTACGCGCTCGGCTCGGTGCTGAACCATGTCCTGCTGCACCAGACCGTGATCGGCCAGGAGGCGCACCGCCAGCTCGACCTCGCCGGCGAGAGCGGCGTCGACGTGGTGGTCGGCTGCGTCGGCGGCGGCTCGAACTTCTCCGGCCTGGCCCTGCCGTTCATCCGCGACAAGATCGCCGGCGCCGACATCGAGGTGATCGCCTGCGAGCCGGCCTCGTGCCCCACGCTCACGCGCGGGCCGTTCGCCTACGACTTCGGCGACACCGCCCAGCTGACGCCGCTGGTGGCCATGCACACGCTCGGGCACGACTTCATCCCGCCGGGCATCCACGCCGGCGGCCTGCGCTACCACGGCGCCGCGCCGATCGTCTCCCAGCTCATGCTGGACGGGCTCCTGCGGGCCGAGGCCTACCGCCAGAACGACGTCTTCGAGGCGGCGGTGAAGTTCGCCCGCTCGGAGGGGATCGTGCCTGCGCCGGAAACCGCTCACGCGATCAAGGGCGTCGCCGACGCCGCCCGCCGGGCGGACGAGGCCGGGACCGAGCAGGTGATCCTGTTCAACCTCTCCGGCCACGGCCACTTCGACATGGCCGCCTACGACGCCTACCTGCACGGCCGGCTGGAAGACCACGAGATGCCCGAGGACGAGATCGAGCGGGCGCTGCGCGCGATCGAGCCGCTGCCGAAGCCGGCGACGGTTTAGGGAAGCTGGGGCCTGGCCCCGCCTTCACGGCGGGGCCAGGCCCCGAGGCTTACGCCACCCGGCGCAGGCCGGCGGCGATGCCGGCGCCCACCTCGTCGATCTGCTCCTTCGTGCAGATCAGCGGCGGCGAGATCGCCAGGCACGGGTTGACGCGGTCGTCCAGGCGGACGATCACGCCCTCCGCCCGGATCGCGTCGCGGGCGGCGGCGAGGATGCCGGCGTCGCGCAGCTCGATCGCGCGGAAGAAGCCGAAGCCGCGGGCCTCGACGACGATCGGCGAGCCGCTCGCGACCTCATCAAGCACGCTGCCGAGGTGATCCTCGAGCGCGCGGACGTTCGCGAGCACGTCCAGCCGCTCCATGATGTCGAGGTTCGCCAGCGCCACGGCGCACGAGAGCGGGTGGCCGCCGAACGTGAAGCCGTGCGCGTAGACGGCCTTCTGGTCGAGCAGCGGCGTGGCCACCTCGTCCGTGAAGAGGACGCCGCCGAGCGGCGCCTGGCCGGACGTGACGCCCTTGGCGAACGTGACGATGTCGGCGTCGAACCCGAGCCGCTCGGAGCCGAACCAGGCGCCCAGCCGGCCGAACCCGGTGATGACCTCGTCGCACCAGAGCAGGATGCCGTGGCGGTCGCACAGCTCCCGCAGCCGCTGCGGATAGCCCGGCGGCGGGGCGAGGCAGCCGCCCGCGTTCTGCACGGGCTCGACGACCACGGCCGCGACGGTGTGCGCGCCTTCGGCGACGATGGTGCGCTCGATCGCGGTCACCGCCGCGTCGGCCCACTCCTCCTCGGTGACGGCCTGGCGGTAGTTGCGCCGGTCGGTGTTCTCCGCGTGGCGGACGTCGCCGAACAGCGGCTCGAACGGCGCGCGCGCGGCCGGGATGCCCGTGAGCGAGAGCGCGCCGAGCGTGCAGCCGTGGTAGGCGCCGCGGCGGGCGATCACCTTGCGCCGCAGCGGCTCGCCCCGGCCCAGCCAGTGCTGGCGCACGAGCTTCAGTGCCGACTCGACCGCCTCCGAGCCGCCCGACGTGAAGAACGCGCGGGTCAGGTTCTCGGGGGCGAGGTCGGTGACCCGGCGGGTGAGCTCCACCGGCGCCGGGGAGGTCGCCGCCCAGTTGGGGTAGAAGCCGAACGACTCCAGCTGCCGCTTGGCGGCTTCGCCGAGCTCGGCGCCGTGCGAGTAGCCGATCTGCGTCGTGAAGAGGCCGGACATCGCGTCGAGCAGCCGGGTGCCGTCCGCCTCGATGACGTAGGGGCCCTCGCCTCCGACCAGGATGGGCGGAGCCGCGCCGTCGAAGTCCGCCATCCGCGTCCACGACAACCACTCCCTGCCCGCGGCCTCCCGCAGAGCATCGACGCCCTCGTGCACCGTCGCCATCTGGAACGCCTCCTCGATCGTGAGAATTCTGCGGCGAGCATAGCCGCTTGCGTTCCAATCTCCGGGCGCTATGGTGGCCCGCGCGGGCAGGCAACGAGGGGTAGGGGGTCCAATCATGCATCGTCGTCCGATGCTGCTCGCCTGCGTGGCGGCGGCTGCGCTCGCGGCAACATCCGCCGTCGCGCTGGCCGCGCCGGGGCGCGCATTTGCAAGCTCACCGTGCGGCCACGTCAGCCGGCACCCGTCCTGGCGGCACATCGTCGTGATCGCGTTCGAGAACCACTCCTACAAGGACATTCTCGGCCGCGAGGCGCCACCCAGCTACTTCAAGACGCTGGCGTCCAAGTGCGGGTCAGCCGTCGACTACCGGGCGGTGCACTTCCCGCGCAGCCTGCCGAACTACCTCGGGGCCACCGGCGGCCGCACCGTGACGACGGCCGACTGCCTGCCGGGGCCCGGCTGTCAGAGCACGCGGGCCAATATCTTCAGCCAGCTGGGCGGGCGCAATTGGCGCCTGCTCGGCGAGTCCATGCCGCGGCCGTGCTATCGGGGGAACACCGGGCTCTACGTCTCTCGGCACGCGCCGGCGCTCTACTACACGCGTATCCCGCAGGCGACCTGCCGAGTGGACGTGGCGCCGCTCCCGGCAACCCGGATCAAGCTGCGGCGGAAGTTCACCTGGATCGTGCCGAACCTGCAGCACGACATGCACGACGGCACGCCGGCCCAGGCCAGCGCATGGCTGCAGGCGTTCCTGGGCGGCACGCACGGGCTGCTGCACCGGGCGCCGTACACGCGCGGGCACACGGCCGTGTTCATCTGGTTCGACTCCTCGTCGCAGACGGGGGACGTCGAGACGCCGCTCCCGTTCATCGTCATCTCGCCGTCGACCCCGCGGCACGTGGTGCTGCGGCCGCTGAACCACTTCAGCGCCCTGCGGTCGTGGGAGTCGATGCTGCACCTGCCGTGCGTGGGCGCGGCCTGCTTCGTGAAGGGCCTTCGGATCCCATTCCACCTGTAACGGGATCCGTTCGGGGTCAGACCCCGGTTATGTGCCGTCGGCCGCCGCCTCGCCCTCGGTGGGGCGGCGGCGGCGCATCTCGAGCAGCGCCTCGCGCATGTCGGCGCGCACGAACGTCTTGAGCGCGCCGTGGCGCTTGGACGGCTTTCGCCCCAGCCGGGCGACGAGGTCGTCGCTGGCGATGCGGTAGGCGGCCGCCGCCGACGACCGCGGCGAGCTCGCGACCACGGGCGATCCGGCCAGGGCGGCGGTGTCGTGGCGGGCGCTGCGCGGGATCTGGGCGGGCGAGACGAGGTCGCCGAAGCGCTCGCGCATGAGCGCCGTCGCGGCCAGCGCCCCCGGCCGGCGGGCGTCGACGAACGTCGGCAGGAGCACGAGCGGCGTGTACCGCCGGCCCGCGTCGCGCTCGATCGTGCGCACGGCCTCGATGGTGCCCTGGAGGGCGTCGATCGAGAGGAAGTCGGCCCCCGCCGGGATGACGACGGCATCGGCCGCGCGCAACGCCGCCGCGCTGAGGCCGCCGAGGCCGGGCGGCGTGTCGACGACGACCGCCTCCCACTCCTCGTTCGCCCCTGCGAGCGCGGCGCCGAAGCGGCCGCGGCGGTGGCCGTCGCCGTGGGCCGCGGCCTCCTCGGCCGCCAGCCGCGGATCGGCGGGTACGACCCCGAGCCGCTCGAGCGTCGTCACCGGCGAGCGCCGCGCCCACCAGCGCGGCTTGCCCCGGAACATCCCGCCCGCACCGTCCTCGGCGGCGACCGGGACGCCCACCGCCACGCCGGCCGAGCCCTGCGGATCGAGGTCGACGAGCAGCACGCTGCGCGACTCGAGCGCCATCGCCGCCGCCAGGTTCACGGCGGTCGTCGTCTTGCCGACCCCGCCCTTCCGGTTCACCACCGCGATCACGTGCACGCCGCCATTCTGCCATGTCGCCGGTGCGCGGAATCGCCCCGTTGGGACGATCGGCCCGTTGGTACGATCGCGCCGTGAAAGCCACGCTCGAGCGCGAGCGCAAGCTCACCGCCCCGCCGGGGTTCCTGCTGCCCCACCTTCCGGGCGAGCCGCTCCCGGAGCGCGAGCTGAGCTCGACCTACCACGATTCGCCCGGTCTGCGGCTGGCGGCGGCGGGGATCACGCTGCGCCATCGGGTCGAGCGCGGCCGCGGCGCCTGGCAGCTGAAGCTGCCCCACGGCGAGGACCGGCTCGAGCTCGAGTTCGAGGGCGGCGCGCGCGCCGTGCCCGCCGAGGTGATGTCGCTCCTGACCGCGCACCTGCACGGCGTGAAGCCGGTGCCGGTGGCGCGCCTGCGGACGAATCGCACGGGCGTGCTCGTCCGCGCTGGCGGCCGGGCGATCGCCGAGGTCGTCGTCGACAGCGTCGCCGTGTTCGAGGGCCGCCACATCGCCCGCCGCTTCGAGGAGCTCGAGGTCGAGTTGGTCGACGGCACCGTCTCGGACCTGCGCGGGATCGTCCGCCGCCTGCGCCGGGCCGGGGCGGTCGAGGCCGACCTGCGGCCGAAGCTCTTCCAGGCGCTCGACCTGCCGACGCCGGAGCCGCCGGATCGGCCGGCCCGGTCGGCGTCCGCGGCGGAGCACGTGACGGCCGCCCTGCGCGCCCAGTACGCCGCGATCGTCGGCCACGACCCGGGCACCCGCCTCGGCCGCGACGCCGAGGAGCTGCACCAGATGCGGGTGGCGACGCGGCGCATGCGGGCCATCCTGCGCGCCGCCCGGCCGCTGCTCGACAGCGAGTGGGTGCGCGAGCTGCGGGCCGAGGTGGGCTGGCTCGGCGGCGCGCTCGGGCCGGTGCGCGACCTGGACGTGCTGGTCGAGCACCTGCGGGCCGACGCCGGGGCGCTCGGCGGCGCCGATGAAGAGGCGTTCCTCGCCCTCGTCCGCAAGCTCGAGGCGGAGCGGGCCGCCGATCGCGACGCGATGCTCGCCGCCCTCGCCGAGCCCCGCTACATCGCCCTGGTCGAGCGGCTCGACGCCGACACGAAGTCGCCGCCGCTCGCCGAGAGCGGCCGGTCGCTGCGCGATCTGGCCGCGCGCGAGTTCCGCCGCCTGCGCAAGGCGATGCGGGCGCTCGGTCAGAACCCGCCCGACGAGGAGCTGCACGCCGCCCGGATCGCCGTCAAGCGCGCCCGGTACGCCGCCGAGCTGGCCGAGCGCTCCGTCGGCCGCGGGGTCGCGGCCGTGATCCGCGACGCCAAGGTGCTGCAGGACGTCCTCGGCGACCACCAGGACGCCGCCGTCGCCGAGGCCCGGATCCGGGCGCTCGTCCCGGCGCGGGCTCCGGCCGTCCAGGCGATCGCCGCCGGCCGGGTCATCGAGCGCCAGCACGAGCGCCGCCGCGCCGCCCGCGCCGCGTATCCGAAGGCCTGGCGCGACCTCGAACGCGACGCCGATGGGGTATTCCTGTAGCCGTGCGCCTCCTGGTCTTCAGACACGGCATCGCCGAGGACGTCTCCGCAGACGGCACGGACGCCTCGCGCGTGCTGACCCCGCACGGGGTCGAGCGCACCCGCAAGGCCGCCCGCGGCCTGACCGCGTTCTCCGACCCGCCCGACGTGATCCTGACGAGCCCGAAGGCCCGCGCCCGCCAGACCGCCGACGCGGCCGCCGAGGCGTTCGGCAGCCCGATCGAGGTCATGGCGGAGCTCGCCGACGGGCCCCCCGGGCCGGCGCTCTCGGCGCTCGCCGTCCGCACGGAGGAGACCGTCATGATCGTCGGGCACGAGCCGATGCTGAGCGAGCTCGTGGAGCAGGTGTGCACGACCCGGCCGCTCGGGTTCGTCGACCTGCGCAAGGCCGGGTGCGCCTGCCTCGACGTCACCCTCGCCCCGGGGGGCGACGCCACGGACGCGGTGCTCCTGTGGCTCGCCACGCCGAAGATGCTGCGTGCCGCCGCGCACGGCTGAGCCGCTCCGCGCCGTCGCGAGGGAGTGGTGGCGCCTGGGGGCGATCGGGTTCGGTGGGCCGCCGACGCACATCCTGCTCCTGCGCCAGCTGTGCGTGGAGCGGCGGGAGTGGATCCCGGCCGAGGAGTTCGAGGACGCGATCGCCGCGTGCAACCTGCTGCCGGGGCCGTCATCGACGCAGCTCGCCATCTTCTGCGCCGGCCGGGTGGGCGGCCGGCCGGGGGCGCTCGTCGGCGGTGCGGGGTTCATCGTCCCCGGCCTCGTCGTCATCATCGCGCTCGCGGCGCTCTTCCTTTCGTCGTCGCCCCCGGACTGGGTGCGTGCCGCCGGAGCGGGCGGCGGCGCGGCCGTCGCCGCGGTCGCGGTGCGGGCGGCGCTCGACCTGGCGCTGCCGTCCTGGCGGCGGGCCGGCGACGGTGCCAGGCACCTGCGCTGGATCGCCTACGTCGCCGCCGGCTTCGCGGCGAGCGCCCTGGCCGGGCCGTTCGTCGTGCTCGCGCTCGTGGGCTGCGGCGGCCTCGAGGTGCTGATCCGGGTCGGTCGCACCGGGCCCATCAGCCTGGCCGTCGCGCCGCACGCCGCCGGGCTCGGGTCGCTCGCCTGGACGGCGTTCAAGGTGGGCGCGCTCAGCTTCGGCGGCGGCTTCGTGATCATCCCGCTCATGCAGTCCGACGCCGTCTCCCGCTATCACTGGATGACGGGGCCGCAGTTCCTCGACGCGGTCGCGCTCGGCCAGGTCACGCCAGGGCCTGTGGTGGGGACCGTGGCGGCGGTCGGCTACGCCGCCGGGGGCGTCGGCGCGGCGCTCCTGGCCGCGCTGGTCGCGTTCCTGCCGTCGTTCGTCTTCATGCTCGCCGGCTGGTCGCGGTTCGACCGTCTGCGCGGGAACGTGACGGCCCGCGCCTTCCTCGAGGGCGCCGGCCCGGCGGCGATCGGCGCGATCGCGGGGTCGTCCGTGCTCCTCGCCGGCGAGCTGCGCGAGGACTGGCAGTACGTCGTGCTCGCCGGTGCGACGGCGGCGCTGCTCCTGGCGCGGCGCAGCATCGTCGCCGTGCTGCTGGCGGCCGCCGTCGCCGGCGAGCTGGCGCTCCTCGCCGGCGCGCACATCCCCGGGTAAGGGCGGTCCCGGACATAGCACATCGCGGGCCGATCCTCCGTGGTATGGATCCCGTCGGAGGGCGAAAACCCGGTGCTAGCGTGCCTGCGGAAGTCGTGCACCTCGCGGTCTCGGAGCTTGGCCCGCGGGTCCCGGTGGGCGTACAAGGGACCCGGGTGCTACAGAGGGAACTCCCTGGAGAATGCACGGCTGGTAGTGGGGCTTAAAAAGACGGCGTGAGCAAGAACTCCCGCGCGGCCCCAGCTTGGGCGTGCGTGGGCGGGAGCGGCCTTGAGCGAACGTTGGAGCGACGAGTCAGTCTTCCGCGACTGGGTCGCCATGCTTGTGCGGCAGCGGCTGATCGTGATCGCGGCTGTCGTCGTGGTGCCCGTCATCGCGCTGGTCGTCTCGCATCAGCAGCAAGCGCTGTACGAGTCGACGGCGACCGTGCTCGTGAACGAGCAGAGCGCGACGGGCGTGGCCCTCGACCTGAACTCGCAGATCACGGGGCCGCCCGACCGCTACGCCGCCACCCAGGCGGCGCTGGCCCGCGTCGGCACCGTGGCGCAGCTGGCCGTCGGCGCCGCGGGAGTGCCGGGGAAGACCGCCGGCGAGCTGCTGGCGAGCTCGACCGTCACGGCGAATCCCGCGGCCGATCTGCTCTCGTTCTCGGTCACCGATCCCGACCCGGCCGTGGCGGAGAAGCTCGCCACCGCCTACGCCCACGCCTACACGGCCTACCGCCGCCGGCTTGACGTCCAGGCGCTCACGGCCGCGATCGCGGACGTTCAGCGGAGGCTGGCGACGCTCTCCGCCGCCGGCCGGGGGAGGTCACCGCTCTTCCGCCAGCTGACCCGCAACGAGCGCGACCTCGAGGCACTGCAGACCGTGCGCTCGGCCGGGTCGAGCGCGATCGTCGTCGGCCCCGCCGGCTCGGCGACGCAGGTGCAGCCGAAGACGACCAGGAACGTCGCGCTGGGCCTGTTGATCGGCATCGTCCTCGGCGTCGCGCTGGCGTTCCTGCGCGAGGCGCTGGACACGCGGGTGCGCTCGGCTGACGAGGTGCGCGACCGGCTCGGCCTGCCGCTGCTCGGCCACGTGCCGCCGCCGGATCCGCATCTGAACGGCACCGGCCTGGCGGCGCTGGCGGAGCCGACCGGCGCTGGGGCCGAGGCCTTCCGGATGCTGCGGACGAGCCTCGACATCACCCGGCTCCAGCACGGCGTGGCCTCGATCGTGATCACGTCGACGATGCAGGGCGAGGGCAAGTCGACCACCGCCGCGAATCTGGCCGTGACGCTGGCCCGCTCCGGGCGGCACGTGATCTTGCTCGACCTCGACGTGCGCCAGCCCGGCGTCGACCGCTTCTTCGACCTGGCGGGCCGGCCGGGGCTGACGAGCGTCGCGGCCGGCGACGCGACCATGGCGGACGCGCTGAACGTGGTCGACGTCCACGCCGACTCCTCGGTGACGGACACCGGCATCCTCGAGGTCGTGAAGGTGGGTGCGGCGCCGCCCGATCCGGGCGAGTTCCTCTCGTCGCGGTTCGTCACCGACGCCGTGCGCGCGCTGACGAAGCGCTGCGACGTGCTCCTGATCGACTCGCCGCCGATGCTCGCGGTCGGTGACGCGATGGCGATCGCGACCGCCGCCGACGCCGTGGTGGTCGTCACCGAGCTGCATGCGATCCGGCGGGTGACGCTGGCCGAGACGCGCCGCATCCTCGAGACCTGCCCGGCCCAGAAGCTCGGCTTCATCGCCACTGGGAGCGAGGGCGGGCCGGGCTACTCCGACGGCTACGGGTACCGGTCGAACGGACACAAGGACACGAGCCGTGTCTGAGGAGCGGATCGTCGCCGCGACGGCCGAGCCGCCAGAGCTGCGGGCCGCCGCAGTGCCGGCCGGGCCGGCCCCGGCCGTGCGGTCGCGACCGGGCCCGATCGTGCCGCTGCTGGCCGCGAGCGACGGGATCGCGCTCGTGGCGGCGTTCCTGGTCACGAGCATGGCCATCCCCACCATGCACGGGCGGGCGGGCGTCCACGCCGAGGGCGTGCTGCTCCTCGCCCTCGCCCTGCCGGGCTGGTTCGCGGGCGCCCGGCTGTACGGGCTCTACGCCGCCGAGCCGGGCCGCGAGCTGCTCGGGCGGGGCGGCGAGTGGACGAACGTCGGCCGGCTGATGGTGGTCGGGACGTGGCTCGTCCTCGCCATCGCCTGGCCGGCGGGACTGGGCCAGCCCGCGACCGCCCGCCTCGTGGTGTTCGCCGCGCTCGCCGTCGTCTTCGTCGTCTCGGGCCGGATGGCCGTGCGGGCGGCCGCCCGCCGCCGCAGCGCCTACGCCCAGAGCGCCGTGATCGTCGGCGCCGGCGACGTCGGCCAGCTCGTCGCCCGCAAGCTCCTGCACCACCCGGAGTACGGCATCGAACTCGTCGGCTTCGTGGACGCGCCGCCGAAGCGCGTCCGCCGCGAGGTCGCCGGCGTCCCCGTCCTCGGGGTGATGGACGACCTCGCCCGGATCGTCCGCGAGCGCGGCGTCGAGCGCGTCATCGTCGCCTTCTCGAAGCACAACGACGGTGACGTGCTCACCCACGTCCGCCCGCTGATGCGCCAGGACGTGCGCGTCGACGTCGTCCCGCGCATGTTCGAGATCATCGGCCCCGATCTCGGCCTGCCCGACGTCGAGGGCATCCCGCTCGTCAGCCTCTCGCCCCGCCGCCGCCCGCGTCGGCTGCTGCTCGTGAAGCGCGGGATCGACATCGTCGGCGCCGGCATCGGCCTCGTGCTCGCGGCGCCGGTCTTCGTGTGGGCGTGGTGGCGGATCCCGCGTGAGACGCCCGGCCCCGTCTTCTTCCGCCAGACCCGGCTCGGCGAGGATATGAACGAGTTCACGATGCTCAAGTTCCGCACGATGAGCGCCGACGCGGACGCGTCCGGGCATCGCGACTTCGTGGCCCAGTCGATGAACGGCGACGCGGCCGCCGGCGAGCTCTACAAGCTCGACCGCCACGACGTGATCACGCCGACGGGGCGGTCGCTGCGGCGGCTGAGCCTCGACGAGCTGCCCCAGCTCTGGAACGTCCTGCGCGGCGAGATGTCGCTCGTCGGACCGCGGCCGTGCCTCGACTACGAGACCGAGCACTTCGCGCCGCACCACTACGAGCGCTTCCAGATGCCGGCGGGGCTGACCGGCCTGTGGCAGGTGAAGGCGCGGGCGCGCGCGCCGTTCGCCGAGGCGCTCGAGATGGACGTCGCCTACGTGCGCAGCTGGTCGCTCGGCCTCGATCTGCGGCTGATCCTGCGCACGCCCGCCGAGATGCTGCGCCAGCGGAAGGCGACCGTATGACGCTCGACCTCCACCAGCCGGACGTCGTCTCGGCCCGCCGGGGCGAGTCCGAGCGCCCGGCCGTGAACGTCGGCGTCGTCGGGCTCGGCTACTGGGGGCCGAACCTGGTGCGCAACCTGAGCGAGCTCGACGGGGCCGAGGCGGCCTGGATGTGCGACCTGGACCCCGGGCTGCTCGAGAAGCTCGGCCGCCGCTTCCCGGCCGTCCGCCAGACGTGCGACTTCGACGAGATGCTGGACGACCCGGAGCTCGACGCCGTCTGCGTCGTCACGCCCGTCTCGACCCACTACGACCTCGCGATGCGCGCCCTCGAGGCGGGCAAGCACGTCTTCGTCGAGAAGCCGCTGGCGCCGTCCTCCGAGCTGGCTCGGGAGCTGATCCGCACCGCCGAGGAGCGCGACCTCGTGCTGATGCCGGGGCACACGTTCCTCTACAGCCCGCCCGTGATCCGGATCCGCGACCTCATCCGCTCCGGCGAGCTCGGCAACATCTACTTCGTCTCGATGTCGCGGGTGAACCTGGGCATGCACCAGTCCGACGTGAGCGTCCTCTGGGATCTCGGGCCGCACGACTTCTCGATCCTCATGTACTGGCTCGGGGAGCTGCCGTCGCGGGTGATGACGATGGGGCGGGCGTGCATCGTGCCCGGCCAGCAGGACGTGGCGTTCATCAGCTGCGAGTTCGACTCGGGCACGATCGCGCACATCGAGCTCGCCTGGCTCGCGCCCAGCAAGCTGCGGCGGACGACCGTGGTCGGCTCGAGCAAGATGGTGGTCTACGACGACTGCAGCAACGAGCCGGTGCGCGTCTACGACTCGAGCGTCGTGCCTCGTAACCCGGAGTCGTTCGGCGAGTTCCTGAACTACCGCGCCGGCGACATCGTCTCGCCCCGGCTCGACCCGGCCGAGCCGATCGGCCTGCAGATGGAGGACTTCTGCCACGCGATCCGCTCCGGCTCGATCCCGCGCTCCTCGCCGCAGCTCGGCCTCGACGTCGTGCGCATGATCGAGGCCGCCGAGGGGTCGCTCCTGGGAGCGGCCTGACCGCCGCGCGAGCCGGACGCACCATGCCAGGCCACGGCGACATCAGGGTGCTGGTGCTCACGAACATGTATCCGACGGCGGCCGAGCCGCACGTCGGCTGCTTCGTGCGCGACCAGGTCGAGGACCTGCGCGCGCTCGGGGCCGAGGCCGAGGTGCAGGCGTTCGACGGCCGCCGCGACAAGCGCCGCTATCTGGCGGCGGCCGGGACGCTTCGGCGGGCGCTGCGCCGTGGCCGTTTCGACCTCGTCCACGCCCACTACGGCCTGTCCGGCGCGGTCGCCGCGGCGCAGCTGCGCACGCCGGTGGTGACGACGTTCCACGGCAGCGACGCCTGGGTGCGGTGGCAGCGGCGCGTGTCGCAGGCGGTCGCGCGGCGGACGCAGCCGATCGCGGTCGCGCCGGTGGTCGCCGCAGCGCTTCGGCTCGACGGCCGCGCGCCGGTGATCCCGTGCGCCGTCGACCTCGACCTGTTCCGCCCGGGCGACCGGGCCGATGCCCGCCGGCGGCTGGGCTGGGCGCAGGAGGGGCCCTGCATCCTCTTCCCGGCCGCCCGCGGCGACCGCTCGAAGGCGGCCAACAAGCGCGTCGACGTGTTCGACGCGACGGTCGAGCGGGTGCGCCGCCGCATCCCGGACGCTCACGCGGCCAGCCTGGACGGCCTGCTCCGGCACGAGGTGGCGCTGGCGATGCGGGCTGCCGACGTGGCGGTGATGACCTCGGCGCGGGAGGGGGCGCCGGTGGCGGTGAAGGAGGCGCTCGCCTCGGGGACGCCGGTCGTCTCGGTCGCGGTGGGCGACGTGCCGGATCTCGTCCGCGGCCTGCCGGGATGCGCCATTGCCGCGCGCGAGCCCGACGCGCTGGCCGCCGCCGTGGAGGACGCCCTTCGAGCCGGCGGTGACCTGCGATTGCGCGCGGCGATGGAGGCGTACGGCCGTCGGCCGATCGCCGAGCGCGTCCTCGCGGTCTACCGCCGCCTCCTCGCCGGGCGGGCGCGGTGACCCGCAACGGCCGCCCCCGGCTCGTGTTCGTGTGCCCGAACCTGGAGGCGGGCGGCGCCGAGCGGCAGTGGCTCGCGCTCCTGCCCGGGCTGGCCGAGCGCGGCTTCGACGTCGGCGTCGTCACGCTCGACGGCCGCGGCGCGTACTTCGACGATCTCGCGGCGGGCGGCGTCCCCGTGGCGTGCGCCCGGCTGCGCCACCGGGCCGATCCGGCCGGCCTGGCCCGCGCCCTGCGCCTCGCCGGCCCGAGCTCGTCCGTCGTCGTCAGCCGCGGCACGAGCGCGCACGTCGTCGGCCATGCGCTCGCCCGTCGCCAGCGGGCGGCCCACGTCGTCACCGAGCATCTCGGCCCCGATCCGCTGGGCGTGCGGCCGCTGCGCCGCCACCAGCAGGCGCTGCTTCGGCCCGTGCGTCCGCGCGTGGCGGCGGTCGTCACCGTCGCCCGGAGCCAGCGCGAGCACCTCGTCCGCGACGGCTATCCGGGCGGCGCGATCCGGGTGATCCCAAACGGCGTCGCCCCCGACCCGGCGGTGCGCCCGCGCCAGCGGGTGCGGGCCGAGCTCGGCGTCGCCCCGGACGAGTTCCTGGCGGTGCTCGTGGCCGCGCTTCGGCCGGAGAAGCGGGCCGTGACCTTCGTGGAGCAGGCCGCCGCGGCCCATCGCGTCGAGCCGGCGGTGCGCGGGATCGTGGTCGGCGCCGGGCCGGACGCGCAAGCGGTCGACGCGGCCGTGGGCCGCAGCGACGGGGCGGTGCGGGCCGTCGGCTACCGGGCCGACGCGCTCGACGTGATCGCCGCCGCCGACGTCTTCTGCCTTACGAGCGCCGTCGAGGCGCTGCCGATGACCGTCCTCGAGGCGATGTCGCTCGGGCGGCCTGTGATCGCGACGGCGGTCGGCGGCGTGGGCGAGGCGGTCGCCGACGGTGAGACGGGCATCCTCGTGGCGCGCGACCGGCCGCAGGAGATGGCCGAGGCGCTGGTCGCGCTCGCCCGTGACCGCGATGGCGCCGGGGCGCTCGGACGGGCGGGGCGCGAGCGCCAGCGGCGGGCGTTCTCGATCGACGCGATGACCGGCCGCTACGCCGAGCTGCTGGGGGCGGTGGGCCGGTGAGCGCCCCGCACGTCGTGATCGTGAACCAGAACGCGGCGCTCGAGATCGACCTGCGCCCGCGCCGCGAGGCGGAGACGCTGGCGGAGGCCGGCTACACGGTGACGCTCGTCGGCGGCTCCCGCTCGCCCGGGGCGGTGCGGGCGATGACGGGCGCGCGGGTCAACCTCGAGCTCTACCCGCAGCCGCGCGAGGGTCGGGGTGTCGTCGGCCAGATCCGCGAGCAGCAGCAGGCGATGGCGTGGGCGCTGCTTGCCCTGCGCCGGGCGGCGCGGCGGGCCCCGGTCGCGGTCGTGCACGCCGGCAACCCGCCGGACAACTTCTTCCTCGCCCGCCGGGCGCTTCGGCCGGTGCAGGGCTCGACGCCCCGGTTCGTGTTCGACCAGCACGATGCGGCGCCGGTGCTGCTCGAGGAGAAGTTCCCGCAGACGCCGCTTCGGCGGCCGCTGATGACGACGGCGCGGCGCATCGAGCGGTGGAGCTTTGCGGCCGCCGGGCTGGTCGTCTTTGCGAACGCGGAGTACCGCGCCCGGGCCGAGCGGGACGGGCTCCTGCGCGGCGACAGCGAGGTCGTCCCGAACGGCTGGTCGCTCCCCGACGTGGCCGCCGATCCGCGCTGGGGCGACGGCGCCGACCACCTGCTCGCCTACGTCGGCACGATCGGCGAGCAGGACGACGTCGACCGCCTCGTCGACGCGGTCGCCGAGCTCGGTCTTCCGGGCCGGGTCAAGGTCGTCGTCGCCGGCGCCGGCTCGGCGCTTGACACGGTGCAGCGCCGCGCCCGTGATCGCGGCGTCGCCGCCGCCTTCGAGTGGCTCGGCTTCGTGCGCGACCGCGACCGGATCGCCTCGCTCGTGCGGTCGGCCGACGTGTGCGTCGCGCCCGAGGCCGACTCGGCCTTCAACCGTCTCGCCACGTTCGTGAAGGTGGTCGAGTACATGTCGGCGGGCGCGCCAATTGTCGCTCACCGCCTGCCGCAGACCGAGCGGCTGGCCGGCGAGACGCTCGAGTACGCGCCCGACATGACCGCCGCGGGGCTCGCGGCCGCCCTCCGCGCCGTGCTCGCCGATCCCGAGCGGGCCAACGGCCTGGGCGCGGCGGCGCGCGAGCGCTTCCGCGAGCGGATCAGCTGGGAGCGTGCGGGCGGGCCGCGCCTGGTCGCCGCCTACGAGCGCCTGCTCGGTGCGCCGAATGGCGCCTGAGCCCGCGCGGCCCCTGCGGGTCGCCCTGGTCGTTCCCGACCTGGCGGTGCCGGAGTGGGTGGCCTGGACGGCGGGCCGGATCGCCGCCGACGAGGAGTGCGAGCTGGTCGCCGTCGTGCGGGCGCCGGGCGGCGGTGGGGGCGGTGGGACGGCGGCGCGCGTCCGCGCCGCGTACGACCGGCTCGATGCCCGCGTGTTCGGCGCCGCGCCGGCCCTGCGGCCCGCCCGGCTCGAGCCCGTCGCGGTCGACGGCGAGGTGCACGTCGTGGTCTCGTTCCTGCCCGCCGGACGCCGTGGCTGGCCGGGACGGCCGCCGCGGCTGGGGACGTGGACGCTCGCACCGCTCGACGACGGCGGGCCGGGCGGCCCGCCCGAGCGGGCCCGCGACGTGGGCCTGCGAGCGCCGACGGAGACGACGCTCCTCGCGCTGGACGGCGACGGGCCGTCCCACGTCGTCGACCGCTGCACCTCGCTCGCCGATCCGCTGTCCGTGACGCGCACCCGCGACGCCGCGGCGTGGGCCGGCGCGCGGCTCGTGCTGCGGGCGCTGCGCCGGGCTGCCCGCAACGGCGGCGCCCCGGCGGGCGCCGAGGCCGCCGCTGGTGTGCAGGCTGCGGCGCCGGCCGCGATGGCGCTCCACGCCGCGCGCACCGGCGTTCGCGGCGTCGCCGCCCGCGGCCGGTGCGCGTGGAGCCGGGAGGAGTGGTTCATCGCCGTGCGGGAGCGGTCGGCCGACGGGCGCATCGTCGGCCCGCCGCGCATCGTCCCGAACCCGCCCGGCCGCTATCTGGCCGACCCGTTCGTCATCGAGGCGGACGGCCGCCACCTCGTCTTCTGCGAGGACCTCGACCTCGCCACGGGGCGTGGCGCCATCTCCGCCTTCGAGCTCGGCGCCGGCGGCGCTCCGGGCCCGCCTGAACGGGTGCTCGTGCGCGACCACCACCTCTCCTACCCGTTCGTGTTCGCGCACGGCGGCGTCGTTCACATGATCCCGGAGACCGGTGAGGCGGGCCGGATCGAGCTTCACACGGCCGTCGGCTTGCCCGGCCCGTGGCGGCTCGAGCGGGTGCTGATCGAGGGCATCACCGCGCACGACGCCACCCTCCACATCGCCGACGACGGCACCTGCTGGCTGTTCGCGAGCGTGGTCGAAGGGCCGGCCGATCCGGGCGTCCTGCACCTCTTCTCGGCGCCGGCGCTCGACGCCGCCTGGACGCCGCACCCGGCCAACCCGGTCGTGACCGACCCGGGCCGCTCGCGCCCGGCCGGGCGCCTCTACCAGCGCGACGGCGCCCACTACCGCCCGGCCCAGGATGGCTCCCGCCGCTACGGCGGCGCCATCGTCCTGAACCGCGTCGACCTGCTCACGCCGACTGCCTACCGCGAGACCCCTGCCGCGCGCATCGAGCCCGACTGGCTACCGGGCCTCGTCGGCACGCACACCTACACCTTCGACTCCCGCTACGAGTGTCTCGACGGGGGGCGGCGTGTGCGGCGGCTGTGAGATCGCCTGAGCGGCCTCTCAGGGCTGCTCTCGACTCGCCTGGCGTGGTGGGTGGGGCGGGCGGTTATACCCGCCGCAATAGCCCGTTACGAGAGGCTAGTGCCCTCCCCGCACCTTCTGGATCGAGCGGAACACCGCTGCCTTGGCCCGGTCGGACGACGTGGAGGAACCGAGCGTCTTCGGTGACAGGTGCAGCTTGCGCAGCCGGGCGTTTATGCGCGTCACGCCCTCGGCCCGCTCCGTGTGGGCCGTGAAGAACGGGATCGAGAACGAGATCGAGATGCCCGCCTTGGTCTCGACCCAGTGGGGCACATACGACGGCAGGTAGACGCCGACGCCCGGGCCCATCACGGTCATCGTCGCGTTCCGCTGCATCGTCTCGAAGTCACACTCCTCGCCGTCGAGGTAGCGGTCGAGCTCGCGGTGGCGGGCGACGACGTCCTCGCCGTAGGAGGCGACGCTCACGTGCTTGGTGCCCTTGACCTGGAGCAGGAAGCTGTGCTCGACGTCGAAGTGCATGGGCGTCGTCGACGCCGGACACGAGATGAAGAGGTAGCCCGCGCGGCGGGTCATGCCGCCCTCGCGGTCCTCCACGAGCCCGGCCACCTCGTCGAGGCACTCGTTGATCACCTCGGCGTACTCGGGCGACTGCTGGATGTCGCGCAGCGTGATCCGGAAGCCGTTCTCCTCGACGGCGCGGATGCTCTCCGAGGGCGGGCCCTGCCCGACCTCCTTGTACCCGAACCCCGAGTTTGCGAGCGGGAGGTCGCCGCGCTCGCGCCGGACGGACTCCGGAGGCAGGCTGTCCGCCAGCTCCGCGATCGCGTCGATCGTGAACAGTGGATGATCGGCCAGCTCGTGATGAACGGTCATGGACTTGCGGGCAAACGCATCCGCAAAGACCGCCGCGTCGATGTCGAAGACCTGAGTCGCGCGCACGCCGCCCCCTTGCCTGCGTGGAGCCGGGCCCCGCCCTGGGACCAGGCGAACGGTACGGAGGCTTCAGCGTAGCCCCGGCGGGCCGCGATTTGCCCCACAGAAATGGCCCTCCCGCCTCTGCTAATTTTCGATGTCGGTGTTCCGGCCGCAGGTGCGGCCGGACGGGCACCGGAGTCCGATGGGAACACACCTGTTCGCCCGCATCGGAATCCGTCGGGGGATGTCGGCGGTGTTGTGCGCAGCCGCGCTGGGGGCGGCCGCGTTCTGGCTTGCCGGTCCGACCGACGGCAAGTCGCCTCCGTCGAGGGGAGCCTTGGCTGCTGCCGCGGGCGCGCCGATCGGCACCCCGTTCTTCCGCGTCCTCTACGGCTCGGCGCCCGCGCGCGCAAACGCGGCCCGCGAGCGCGACCGGTATTCGTACATGGTCATGCACCGGACCGACGCGGCGGATGTCGCGCGGCTCAAGGCCCAGAACCCGAGCCTCAAGGTGTTCATGTACGTCGACATGATGAGCGCCGACCCGAATGACCCGACCGGTGAGGCCGACTGGGCCTCGTGGGACGACGCCACGGCGCATCCCGACTGGTTCCTCACGGGGCCCGCCGGCGAGCGGCTCGTGTTCGAGGACTACCCCAGCTCGCGGGTGATGGACGTCGGCAACCCCGACTATCAGCAGATCGGCGTCGCGCGCGTGATCGCCGACGCCCATGCGGGCGGCTTCGACGGGATCTTCCTCGACGACGCCAACGCGTCGCTGCGTTGGGTGATTGCGGGCGGCTCGAGCCAGTGCGTGAAATACCCGACCGACGCGACCTGGCAGGCGGCCGTCTACTCGTTCTTCCAGAACGTGGCGCCGCAGCTGCGGTCCGCCGGACTGCTCGTGGTCGCGAACATCGGCGGCTCGACGGTCACGAAGGGCCTGTGGCCGAAGTGGAACGGCCCCCTCGACGGCGCCATGGAGGAGTCCTACACGAACGGCGGCGCCGGCCGAGATTCCGTGCGCAACGGCCTCTGGCCGGCGAAGTTCGGCCACAACCTGTGGTCGGAGAAGCACGGCAAGCTCAGCCTCGATCACGCCGTCACCCGCACCCGCAGCGGCGCCCGCTACGCGCTCGCGACGATGCTGCTCGCGGAGAACGGCAACAGCGCGCTCTACGCGTCGACGAACTACACGAAGGAAGTCTGGTGGCCCGAGTACGACCTGACGAAACGGCTCGGCAAGGCGCTCGGCCCCTACCGCGTGTTACGTAACGGTGACTACCGGCGTGACTTCAGTCGTGGTGTCGTTCTGGTGAATCCGCATGCGAACGCCACGAGGGCAGTACATCTCGGTTCGACGTATATCGGATCCGGTCTCGGGCGTGTACGAACGGTGAAGCTACCCGCGACCAGCGGGGTCGTGCTCCTGCGCTCCTGACGGCGTCGCACTGACGAGCTCGCGGTAGAGCTCCGTCGTCCGCCTGGCCGCCTCCTCCCACGAGAACTCGGCCCGGGTGTGCGCCAGCACCCGCGCCCGGACGTCGGGGCCGTCGTCGAGGTGGCGCAGGATCGTGTCGGCGAGCGCCCGCGCGTCGCCGGCGGCCGCGACGAACGAGTCGTCGTAGGCCAGCTCCGGCAGCGAGCCGAGGTCGCTCACGACGACGGGGACGCCCGCGGCGATCGCCAGCATCCCGACGCCGCTCTGGCTGGCCTGCGTGTAGGGCAGGGCGACGAGCCGGGCCCGCTCCAGGATGCCGTCGACCTCGGCCTCGGAGATGTAGCGCGCCAGGAGCGTCGTGCGTGGGTCGTCGGGCACGAGCTGGGCCGCCGGGCCCTCCCCCGCGACCACCAGGCGCGCGTCCGGGCGCTGCTCCCACACGCGCTGCATGGCGGCCACCAGCACCTCGACGCCCTTGTACCGCTCGAGCCGCCCGAACAGGAGCACGACCGGCTCCGCCGGTGGCGGCAGCGGCTCGGCGCGGGCGTCGGCGCCGTGGTGGATGACGGCGATCGGCCGGCGCGGGCCGACGATCGGCCGCAGCTCGGGCACGAGCGCCTGGCCGTGGACGATGAAGCGGTCGGCGCGGTGGAACCAGCGCCGGAACGCCCAGTTCTCGCTGCGGGTCAGCTCGGGCGCACCCGGGTGGCCGAGCGGATCGTGCACGGTCAGCACCGTCCGGTAGCCGGCCGTGAGCGCGAGCAGACGGGGGTCGTGGTTCTCGTGCACGTGGACGACGTGGGGGCGCCAGCGGCGCAGGGTGCGGCGGATGCCGAGCAGCGCGGGCAGCGCCGAGGCGGATCGCACGCGTCCGGGGACGACGAGCATCCGGATGCCGTCTCCGCGCAGGCGGTCGTGCACCTCCTCGCGCTCGTGCTCGAGGCCGCCGAACTCGAGCGCGTGCGACCGGCAAAGTATCGCTAGGTCATGGCCGGCGTGTACCAACGATCGCGCCTGTTGCGATCCGTACTTGAAGAGGAAGTCGCAGACGATCAGGATGCGCACGGCGCGCGCAAGGTACCACAGGGGTGTTGCGACACCCTGGTCGCCGCCGACGTGGGGTAGTCTGCGGCCGTAGCGCCTCGCCATGTCCCACGCGCCGGCCCGCACACTTCCCCTGGTGGACCTCTCGCACGTGAACGCCGTCGTCGAGCAGGACGTGCTCGCCGACATCGCCGAGATCGTGGCTGCCGGGGCGTTCACGAACGGGCCGCACGTCGCGCGGTTCGAGGAGGCGTTCGCCGGCTATGTGGGGGCGGCCGAATGCGTCGGCGTCGCGAGCGGCCTCGACGCGCTGCGGCTGGGCCTGATCGCGGCCGGCGTCGGCCCGGGTGACGAGGTCGTCGTCCCGGCCCTCACGTTCATCGCCACCTTCGAGGCCGTCAGCCAGGCCGGCGCGACCCCCGTCGCGGCCGACGTCGGCGAAAGCGACTACCAGCTCGACCCGGCCGCGGCCGCAGCGGCGGCCGGCCCGCGGACGCGCGCCATCCTGCCCGTGCACCTGTACGGGCAGATGGCCGACATGCGTGCCCTCGCCGAGGTCGCCCGCGCCGCCGGGATCGGGATGGTCGAGGACGCCTGCCAGGCCCACGGCGCCGAGCGCGACGGCGTCCGCCCCGGCGCGCTCTCGGCGGCTGCCGCCTACAGCTTCTACCCGACCAAGAACCTGGGGGCGATGGGCGATGCCGGCGCTCTCGTGACCGACGATCCTGCGCTGGCCGGGCGGGCGCGCACGCTGCGCCAGCATGGCGAGCGCGAGGGCCGCCGCTCCGAGCGGATCGGCTACACGGCCCGGCTCGACACGCTGCAGGCGGCCGTGCTGCTGCGCAAGCTGCCGCACCTGGACGGCTGGAACCGCGAGCGGGCCGCGGCCGCCGCGCGCTACAGCGAGGCGCTGGCCGGGGTCGGCGACGTGCGCGCGCTGCCCGTGCCGGCCGGCAGCCGGCCGGTGTGGCACCTCTACCCGGTGCGCACCGCTCGCGCCGAGGGCCTGCGGACGCATCTGGCCGACCGCGGCATCGCCACCGGCCGCCACTATCCCGAGCCGCCCCACCTCTCCGCCGGCTATGCCTCGCTCGGCCACCGTCCCGGCGCGTTCCCCGTCGCCGAACGCCTGTGCGCCGAGCTGGTCTCGCTCCCGCTCTACCCCGGCATCGGCGAGGAGCAGATCGGCCGGGTGTGCGACGCGATCGGGGAGTTCTTCGACGATGGCGCCTGAGCCGGCCAACGACGCCCCGTACCGGCTGATCTCCGGCGTGGAGTTCGGCGACGACGTGTTCGTCCACTCGTTCACGAACCTGTACGGCTGCCGCATCGGCGCCGGGACGCGCGTGGGCCCGTTCGTCGAGATCCAGGCCGGTGCCGTCGTCGGCGCCCGCTGCAAGATCCAGAGCCACACGTTCATCTGCGAGGGAATCGAGATCGGCGACGAGGTGTTCGTCGGCCACGGCGTCATGTTCGTGAACGACCGCCGGCCGCGGGCGACGACGGACGACGGCGAGCTCAAGGCCGGGGACGACTGGGAGCTCGAGGGCTCGATCGTCGAGCAGGGCGCGGCGATCGGCTCCGGCGCGGTGATCCTGGCCGGCGTGCGGATCGGCGCCGGCGCGCTCGTCGGTGCGGGCGCCGTCGTCACGCACGACGTCGCTGCGGGGGAAACGGTGGCCGGCAACCCGGCCCGCGCCCTCGCGCCGCGCGCCCAGATGATTGATCGGTAAGTCCTGCGAGCCTGGACGCACGACGGCTGGTGATCAGGCGAAGCGCTAGCGGTCGAGCAGTCGCCGCACGCCGAGCGAGCGGCCGCGCAACGCCAGTGCCGCCGACAGCATCCCCGACGCCGGCGCGCCGCGCGTGAGCCCGTACGTCTCGATGCCCGGGTCGGCGGTCGCGAAGCGCTCCTTGTAGGCCGAGCCGCCGCGCCCGAACCGGAACTCGCGCATGCCGTCCTCGAGGGCCGCCTGCACGGCGTGGGCGAGCAGGAC
>DASUHM010000005.1 GCA_036273515.1 Gaiellales bacterium | reverse complement strand
CGCGCGCAGCGCCTCGGCCGGCGAGTAGCCGAAGAGCCTGACGAACAGCTCGAGGTCCCTGGCGTTGCGCCCGATCGGGTTGTTCGGGAAGCCGTAGTCCCCGCCCGGCAGCACCCGGAGCCCGCGCTTGCGCAGCTCGGGATACAGCTCGGTCATCGCCCGCAGCGCCTTCACCGAGCCCATCTTCTCCGCCATCGCGGTGTCGATGCCGTATTCGGCGCCCTCGTGCACGTTGGCCCACATGATGCCGACGGCGGGGGACAGGAAGATCGACTCCTTGTGCTCTTCGAGCAGGTCGATCGCCTCGGCGTCGGCGTAGGTGCAGTGGTAGACCGAGCGGAACCCGTTGCGCACCGCCAGCTTGATCGACTCCGGCGCCTGGGCGTGGCAGTTCAGCCAGACACCGGACTCGCGGGCCTGCTCCCCGGCGGCCCGGGCTTCGTCCGGGCCGTACTGGGTGATCATCGAGCCGCCTTCGGTGAAGACGTCGTCGTTGCTCATCAGCAGCTTGACGCTGTCGAAGCCGATCGCCGCCTGCTCGGCGATGAACTCCCTCACCCCTTCCGGCCCTGTCTTCTTCGGGCGAGGGCCGTCCGGGCCCATCTGCACCGGGTTGTTGTCGCGCTCGAACGACGCGGCCCGCAGCCGCGGGCCCGGCGTGGCGCCCGCGGCGATGGCCTCGCGCAGCCGCACCTCAGTCGGCACGGGCGTGAGCGAGCCAGCCGAATAGGCACTGGTGAAGCCGTGGTCGAGCAGGATCTTCGCGTTGCGCTCGGCGATCGCGAGGTGCTCGTCGGGCGTCGGCATGTGGCGGAAGAAGCTGACGTCCAGCGGCGGGTTGAACGACGGGTCGATGTGGCCGAGCGCGGACGGGAACGTCAGGTGACAGTGCGACTCGACCAGGCCGGGCATGACCGTCGCGCCGGCGCAGTCGACCACCTGGTCGCCCGGCTCGGCTACGGTTCCGCCGCCGGGCCGCACGGTTTCCACCCGGTTGCCCCTGACCACGACGTCGGCCGGTACCGGTGGCGTGCCGGTGCCGTCGAAGACCTGGCCGCCGGTGAAGATGATCCGGTTCATTGCTTTCTCCCTCTATCCAGAAGCTCGATGAGGTTGCCCTCGGGATCGGCGACGAAGGCCATCCGCACCCCGGGTTCCGGCGCCGGGCACGGCGGCATGACCGGCCGCGCCCCCCATGCGACGGCGTGGTCGTATGCGGCGTCAAGGTCGGCGACGGCGAAGGCCACGTGACCGTACCCCGCGCGCAGCGCCGCCTCCGCGGGATGAGCCGGCCGGCCCGGAACCCCGGCGCCGGTGCCCGGGCGGTGCAGCAACTCGACGCGGTAGCCGAACGCCGGGTGGATGAGCATCTCGATGCTCAGGTCGATCGCGTCGACCCGCAGGGACAGCTCCGGCACCAGCCCGAGCACGTCGCAGTACCACGCGGCGGCCGACCCGAGGTCGGCCACCGCCAGCCCGACGTGGTCCAGCCGGGCGGTCATCTCAGCCATGGACGTTCAGCCCTTCGGCGTCGGAGGTCAGGTAGGACGCGAAGCGGCCGCCTGGGTCACGTTCGGCCTGGATCGCGGCCAGGCGGCGGTACGCGTCGTCGGACATGAACCGGTCCTGCCGCCGGATGAAGTCGGTGTCGCCCAGGTAGACGCCGGCGCCGCAGGCGGCGGCCAGTTCGGCCGTCCGGCGGTGCACCCAGCCGGAGTACCTCGCGTCGTCGGCCGGGTCGGTGTAGATCGCGTACGTCGCCACGTACACGTTGGCCTCCACCGAGAACGCCATGTCGGGCCGGGATTCCTTAGGCGGCGCCCACCCGTACCAGATGGAGAACGAGTGCTCGGTGTCCAACTCGCTCCACAGCGCCTGCAGCATCGGGGCCAGGACGGCGGCCGATGCGTCGGTCCAGGTGCAGTCGACGACGTACCGGTGGCCCTCGGGGTTCTGCGCCGTCTGCGCGGCGTTCTCCTCCAGCACGCTGGTCCGGCCCTGGATGTGGCCGAGTTCACGGCCGGCCAGCGGGCCGTCCTGGAGCGGCGCGAGCAGCGCGAGCGCCTCGGCGTCGGAGTCGGCCATCACCGTGGTGTGCAGGAGCAGGACGGTCCCGTCCGGGCGCTCCGCGCCGTCGTACAGCGGGACGTCCGGCAGCCGGGTGGCCGCGACGACCGGCTCGACCCGGCGGTCGAGACCGGGCAGCACGTCGTGCAGCCAGCCGAGCAGCTTTACCGTGTCGTCGAGGCGGATCGTCCAGGTGTCGTGCCACATCGCGCGCGGCGCCGGGTAGGTCTGCAGCCGGAACCTGGTGATCACGCCGGGAAAGCCCGGGCCGGCCCCGCGCGCCGCCCAGAGCAGGTCGCAGTTCTGCCCGGCGTCCGCGCGGACCAGCCTGCCGTCGGCCGTCACGACGTCCAGGCCCACCACGCTCTGGCAGGCCCATCCGCGCGCCCGGCTGTCCCAGCCCTGCCCGCCCTGCAGCAGGAAGCCGCCGAGGCCGACCGTCGCGCAGTGGCCGCCGGGGAACGCCCGGCCCCGTTCGGCCAGGAACGGCGCGAGCTCCAGGCCGCCCTGCACCGCGGGGCGCGCCGAGACGACACCGCTGCCCGGCTCGTACGCCATGTCGCGCATCGCGCCCAGGTCGATCAGCAGGGCGTCGTCGCGCAGGCTCCACACCGCCCAGGAATGCCCGCCGGAGCGCACCGAGACCGTCCACCCGCGTTCGGCCGCCAGCCGGATACCCGCGATGACGTCGTTCTCGTCGGCCGCGAGCAGCACCGCCGCCGGGAACCGGTCGGGCCGCCTCGCGTTGAAGACGCGGCCGACGCGAGCCTGCTCGTACCCGGGCTCGCCGCGCAGGAGCAGCCGCCCGGCGAGCCGTCTGCGCGCCTCCGCCACGCTGGCCGTCACCCCACCATCGCGCCAATCCGTCACCCCACCATCGCGCCAAGCCGTCACCCCACCACCGCCGCGCCGCCGTCGACGGGGATGTTCGCGCCGCTCACATGGGACGCCTCGTCCGAGCAGAGGAACAAGATTGCCTGGGCGACGTCCTCCGGCTGCCCCCACCGGCCCAGCGGCACCCGGGCGGCGATGCTCGCGGCCGGGCCGTCGGGGTCGTGCAGCAGCGGGGCGGTCTGCGGCGTCTCGGTCATCGCCGGGCTGACCGCGTTGACCCGGATGCCGTGCGGGCCGCCCTCGACGACCAGCTGGTAGGTCAGGGCGAGCACGCCGCCCTTGGCGGCGCCGTGTGCGTTCTGCGGCATGAAGAAGGCGCCACGCGAGGCGGTGATCGACGCGACGTTCACGATCGACCCGCCGCCGGCGGCGACCAGGTGCGGCCAGGCCGCCCGGGTGACAAGGAAGACGATATCGAGCTCGTTCCTGATGGTGAACGACCAGTCGGCGAAGGAGAGCTCGCCGATCGGGCCGAACCGGATCGCCGACGCGTTGTTGACCAGGATGTCGATTCCCCCGGCGAGGTCCACCGCGGCCTCGACCCACCGCCGGGCGCCCTCCTCGGAGGCCAGGTCGACCGGGGCGATCGCGTCCATCCGCCCGCCGCCAGCCCGGGCCAGCCCGGCCGTCTCCTCGGACGACTGCGGGTGCAGGTCACAGCCCACCACGTGGGCGCCCTCCCGCGCGCAGAGCAGCGCCGTGGCCCGCCCGATCCCGCCGCCGGTGCCAGAGATGAGCGCCCGCTTGCCGTCCAGCCGGCCTCGCGAGCCTTTCGTTCTCACTGTAAGATAGTAACTTCCATAGAGTGAAGATTCCAGTCCCGGGAGGGATTCGATGATGCCGGTGAGCGGTACCGTGCTCGGGCTGGGCTGCGGCCAGCCGCACGGCAGCGCGGAGATCCTGCTGAAGGCCGCGCTGCGGGCCGCCGAGGCGGAAGGCGCGCAGGTCGAGCTCGTCCGGCTCGATGAGCTCAGACTGCCAAGCGGCGCCGCCGAGGGTGCCGAGCCGGATGACGCGTGGTGGCTGTGGGAACGGCTGGCCGGGTGTGACGGGCTGATCGTGAGCACCCCGATCATCAGCCGCACGGTGGCGGCCCGGCTCAAGTTGTTCGGCGACCGGCTGCTCGGGCCGAACGCCGACGCCGCCATCATCGAGGGGCTGACGGCGCTGCGCCGGGAGGGGCGGGAGCCTGCCGTGCCGTTCCGCGTGGACGAGCGGGTGCTCAAGCCCCGGGTGGCCGGCTTCCTCGCGGTGGGCGGCTCGCTGACCTCGCAGTGGAAGACGCTGGCGCTGCCGGTCATGCACACCACCACGTTCTCGATGCAGATCGCCGTCGTCGACCAGGTGCAGTTCGAAGGGGCCGGCACCCCGCGCTCCGTGCTGCTGGACCAGGCGGCGATCGACCGGGCCGCGGTGCTCGGGCGCAACGTCGCCAGCCAGCTCGGCGTGGCGTTCGAGGCAGCGCGCTACCTGGGGCCGCCCGGGCTCTGCCCGATGTGCCACCTCGACGTCGTCGTCTTGCGCGGCACGGACGTCGAGTGCGCCACCTGCGGCGCGCGCGGCCGGCTGGCGCCGGATCTGACCGTGACCTGGACCGACCTGTCGGCTTCGGTCATCTCCATGGACGAGAAGCGAGCCCACGCCGCCGAAATCCAGGAAACGGCCAGCCGCCACGCCAGCCTGCGCGCCGAGATCGAAGGCCGCGCCCGCGAGTTCGACACCTACGACCCAACCATCCGCCCGGAACGCGCCGCCTCCCCCTGATCGCTCCCGCTCCCGGTGCCCGCTCCGCCTCCCCGTGCCCGCTCCCGCCGACCCGTCTCATGATCGTGGCCAGAAACCGGTGCTATTTGACGCGAACTGGCCATGATCATGAAACCCCCCCGTTGGCTCCGGTCCAGCGGTGGCGGCCGGGGGCCGCGGCATGGGGCTCCTGGCCGGGGAGGGTGACGGTGGCGGTGGTGCCCGGGGGGACCAGCAGGTCGAGCTCCATCGACCGGCCGCGCAGCGACCAGGACACCTCGATGGGGCCGAACGGGCTGATGTGCCTCGCGGTGGCCGAGGTGATCCCGCCACCCGGTCGCGGACGCACCTCGAAGGTCCGGTATCCCGGCGAAGCCGGGCGCAGCCCCGCGACGTAGCGGTGCAGGAAGGACGCCACCGCGCCCTTGCTGTAGTGGTTGAGCGAGGCGTGCGGGACGCCGCGCCCGTCGACGCCTTCCCACTCCTCCCACACGGTCGTCGCGCCGCGGTCCACCATCGTGAGCCAGGACGGCGGCGTGTCCTGGAGCAGCAGTTCGTAGGCGGTGTCCAGGTACCCGTGGTCGGCGAGGACGGGCAGGAGGTAGGGCGTGGACAGGAAGCCGGTCGTGAGGTGACCCTCCGCGAGGCCGACCAGCTCGGCGAGCCGCGCGGCCACCGGGGACCTGAGCTCCTCCGGGACCAGGCCGAAGGCCAGCGCCCGCACGTGCGATGCCTGGGTCTGCACGGCGAGGGTCCCGTCCGGCCGGACGAACTCCCGCCGCCACGCGTCCAGCGCGCCCGCCGCGACGTCGCGGTATCGGCGACACTCGTCCTCGGGTAGCCCGAGCACCTCGGCCACCCGGACCACGGTCGCCGCCGAGCGGTGCAGGTAGGCGGTGGCCACCTCGGCCTTGTCCGCCCGCGCGAACGCGCCGAAATCGGCAGGCGCCCCGCCCGGCTCCAGCCATTCACCCCAGTGGTAGCCCGTGTCCCACAGGTACCGCTCGTGCGCGGCGGCCTCAGGCCGTGCTGCG
>DASUHM010000004.1 GCA_036273515.1 Gaiellales bacterium | reverse complement strand
CGCGCCGCGCGTGAGCCCGTACGTCTCGATGCCCGGGTCGGCGGTCGCGAAGCGCTCCTTGTAGGCCGAGCCGCCGCGCCCGAACCGGAACTCGCGCATGCCGTCCTCGAGGGCCGCCTGCACGGCGTGGGCGAGCAGGACGAAGCCAACCTGGCCGTCGGCGAATCCGGGGTCGCGGCCGGCCTGGTACCCGGACTCGGCGCCGGCGAAGCGGAAGCCGTACAGCGCGGCCACCGGTCTCCCATCGACCTCGAGGAACCACAGCCGCAGCCAGCCGCGGTCGAAGGCCAGCCGGGCGAACTCGCGGTGGAACGCCGAGGCGGCCAGAAACGGGGTCGCCCCGCCGTCCCAGCGGGCCCGGTGCAGGGCGAACAACGTGTCGAGGTCACGGTCGAGCCGGTCGCGGTCGGCGGCGAGGCGGAACGAGAGCGCCCCGTGCTCGGCGAGCCGGCGCGGGTAGCGCCGCACCTGCTGGCGGAAGTTCGCCGCCCGCGCGGCCAGGAATGCGTCCCAGCTGTCGTGCTCGTAGCGCAGCACCGGGCTCGGCTCCCGGTAGAGCCGGCGGGCGCCGGCCAGCCGGCCCAGGCCGTCGCCCGTGGCGACGTGCTCGGCCAGGAGCACGAAGCGGCGCAGCGGCACCGCCGCCAGGGTCGCCGATGCGGCATCGGCGGCGTCCACCGGGGCCGAGATCGGCCCGAGCCGGTCGCTGGGGCCGTGCCCGGCGAAGCGCAGCACCGCGAGGCCGTGCCGCCACCAGGCGTACATGGGCACGATCGCGCGCAGGGTGCCGTCGGCGCGGACGAGCCCGACGAGCGGCCGCCGGCCGCTGCCGTGGTGGCGCCACCAGGTGCGCAGCCACTCGGGCGTCGCGAACACGTGGCCGGCGGCCTCGGCGAGGGCATCCCACTCGGCCGTCGGCACGCCGTCGAGCGAGCCGGCGTACTCGACGTCGGTCACGCCGGCGGCCGCGGCGCCCGCAGGGCCAGGTGGACGGGGACGCGCGCCCGGGCCGCGGCGCTCGCCCCGCCGTTGCCGCGTGCATGGCGGGCGATCCGGGCGGCGTCGATGCCGGCCAGGGCCGCGCGCAGCGCGGCGGCCGGCGCGGGTCCGAAGTGCTTGCGGGCGTAGCGGTGCTGGCTCTCGAGCAGGAGCAGCGACGGGCGCGCGTCGACGCCGGGCGAGCTGCCGGCGGTCGCGTGCACGGCGAGCAGCGACGGCACGTACGTCGTCGTCCACCCCCGCCGCGCGGCCCGCACGAGCCAGTCGGTCTCCTCGCAGTAGACGAAGAAGCGTTCGTCGAACGGGCCGACGTCGCCGACCGCCGCCCGGCGCAGGAAGAGGCAGGCCCCGGACGTCCACTCGACCGGCCCCGGCGCGGCCGGGTCGCGGTCGAGCTGGCGGAACCGGCGCGGCCGTCCCCAGCCGGGAAACCGCTGCGCCAGCGCCAGGTCTTCGGACAGGTAGTCGAACGCCCGCGGCGCCGCGAAGCAGTTCCCGAGCGGGCTGCCGTCGGGCAGCTCGAGCCGGGCGGAGGCCGCAGCGACGCGCGGGTCGGCGAACGCGGCCTCGACGTCGGCGCCGTCGCCGGCGATCCGCTCGACGTCCGGATTCAGGAGCAGGACGACGTCGGCGGTCGAGACCGCGATCGCCCGGTTCACCGCGGCGGCGAAGCCGCGGTTCCTGCGGTTGGCGAGGACGCTCGCGTCCGGGGCGACCGCCCGCACCGCCTCGGCGGCGCCGTCGCCGGGCGAGTTGTCGACCACGATCACGCCCGCCCCCTCGCCGAGCAGCTCACGGGCGGCAGTGACGGCGCGCGCGATCACCGGAGCGCTGCGGTAGTTCACGACGACGACGTCGACGCTCACGCCGCGGCCCGCCTCGGCATCCGCGGCATGAGGTCGCCGGCCAGCGCCCGCGCCCGGCGGGCGGCGTCGAGCAGGGCGGCGCGGTTGAACGCGTAATTCAGGAGCAGGTAGACGGCCAGGGCGACGCATGCCGTCGTCACGCCGCCCAGGACGAGCTCCGGGAACGCGCCGGCCAGCCCGTAGGCGACCGCGAACGCGGCGTAGCCCGTCGAGACAGGGATGACGAGGCGGCGGGCCAGGTGCACCCCCGCCCGCCGCCGCAGCGCCCGCGTGAACACGACCGACTCGGTCCACGACGCGCACATCCAGGCGACGCCGGCGCCGGCCACGCCGACCGGCCCGATCAGCACCGCCGTGAGCGCCACCCAGACGGCGCCGTTCACGGCGGTCGCGAAGAGCGGCGTGCGCACGTCGCTCTCCGAGTACAGGTAGCCCGCCGCGGCCACCGAGATCGGCCCGCCGATCGCAAGGCCGGCCGCCGCCCAGGGCATGGGCGAGGCGGCCGGCGCCCAGCGGTCGCCGAAGAGCGCCGGCACGAGGTCGTGCGCCGACGCCGCCAGCGGCGCCAGGATCGCGCCGGTCGCGATGGTGGTGATGCCGGCGAACCGCTCGATCGTCGGCCGGGTGTTCTCGCCCAGCGCGCGCAGGCGCGCCATCATCGGATAGGAGACGCGCCAGAGCGCCTGGAAGAGCCAGAACGGCACCTGCAGGAGGCGGTTGGCCAGCGACCAGTACCCGAGCAGCTGCACCCCGCCGGCCGCGGCGACGACCAGGTTCACGCCCTGGGCGGTGGCGACGGCCGCGATGCCGACCGCCTGGAACCCGAGCCCGAACGCGAGCATCGAGCGCAGCGAGCGGCGCTCGTACCGCGGCGTCACGAACCCGAGCGGCGATGCCATGGTCATGAGCACCGACCCGGCCACCGCCCGCACGACGGTCGCCGAGGCCAGGCTCCACACGCCCCAGCCGAGGAAGACGGTCGCGATCGCCCAGCAGTAGTAGGTGAGCGACTCGGTGAACTCGATCGAGGCGATCGGCCGGTACTCGAGCGCCCGCTCGAGCGCGATGGCGTGCGGCGCGCGCAGGGCGAGCAGCGGCAGCGAGGCGGCCATGAGCGCGGTCACGTCGCCGGCCTCGCCCGCCTGGATGCCGATCAGGACGATGACGACCGCCATGGCGCTCGCAACCGTCAGCTGGACGGCCAGGAGCGTGCGCAGCTCGAGCGCGGTCGGCGCCGAGGACTTGCGCACGAGCGCGGCGCCGAGCCCGCCGTCGGCCAGGAAGTTGCCGGTCGTCACGATCGTCGCCCCCAGCGCGACGATGCCGAACTCGCTCGGCGCGAGCTGGTGGGCGAGGACGAGCGTGCCCGCGAAGGCGACCGCCTGGGCGGCGGCCGCGCGGACGGTCAGGAGCGCCGCGCCGGTCGCGCCGCGGCGCCGGATCGTCGACGCGCTGTCGGTCTCCTCCGCCACCGGCGCGTCCACCGCATCCGGCTCGGGCGTCCCCGCCACTCCGTCTCGCTGCCGCCCTGCCGCCATGCTCAGGTTCGGGTCAGATCGCGCCGGAGGAGCGCCGCGAGCGCGAGCGCGCCCACGAGCGGCACGGTCGAGTCGGGCGGGGTCAGGTAGATCGCGACGTTCGAGCTCGCGGCCAGGGCGACGACCGCGACGACCACGCCCGCACCCAGCCAGGCGTCGTCACTCCCGTGGCGGGCGCGGCAGTAGCGCGCCCCGTTCCAGATGCCGAAGGCGAGCATCGCGATCAGCGCGCCGAGTCCGATGATCCCGGCCCGCATCCAGATCCACAGGTACTGCTCGTGCATGAACGGGCGCGGCGTCGACACCAGGAAGCCGTAGTCGGACGTGAGCAGGTAGGCGCCGTAGTCCGGCCCCCAGCCGAGGCCGCCGACCGGGTGGGCGTGGATCCGCTGGAGGGCGATCCCGTTCTCGTAGTAGCGATCGTCCAGCGTCTGGGTCTGCAGCTGGGAGTAGTTGGTGATGCTGGCGAAGCGCGAGACGACCGGGTTCGAGCCGATCGTCGCAGAGCTCTGCGCGAGCAGCACGAGGGCCGCGACGACCGCCGCGACCGTCGTGGCCAGCACGGCCACCCGGTGCCGCTGCCGGGTCACCAGGGCGGCCGCGGCCAGCCCGACGACCAGCCCGACCGCCATGTTTCGGTTCGCGCTCAGGGTCACGCCGGTCAGCGTGACGAGCACCATCAGCCAGCCGAGCATGCGCCCACGGGCGGGCCCCCAGAGGACTCGGGCGAGGGCGAACGCGGCCACGACGTAGACCGAGGTCAGGCCCGGCGGCCGGATGCGCAGGAAGCCGGTGTCGTCCGAGCTGATCGCTCCCGACAGGTCGGACGACCCGATCAGGAAGAGGTGCGTCGACGGCCCGACGACGATCTGTGCGATCGCGAGGACGACCACGGCGACGACGCCTGCGCAGATCAGGCGGATGACGAGCGCCCGGTCGTAGGCGAACGCCACGAGCGCCGGCCAGAAGGCGGCGTAGAAGAGCATGTAGCGCATCGAGAAGGCGGCGTCGTGCAGGCTGGCGCCGTTCTCCATCCCGACGGCGACGCCGCCCAGGACCGCTGCGAGGAAGGCGAACACGGCCAGGCTCTCGCGGCGGACCGCCATGACCGCGAGCGTGCGCCGCAGGCTGTACGGCAGGAAGACGAGCGAGCCGATCGAGAGCCAGAGCAGCACCTCGCCCGGCGCGAACTGGAGCGACGAGATCCCCACCTCGGGTGGCCACAGCAGGTCGACGGCCGTGCTGACGCTCCAGAGCACGCAGACGAAGCCGGCGACGGGGACGCGGGCGAAGAGGACGAGGACGAGCGCGACCGCGGGGGCGACCGCCAGCTTGGCGTCGCCGCGGCCGACGAGCGCCCCGGCCGCGGCGGCGGCGGCGATCGTCGCCCCCGGCCATGCCAGCGCACGCGGAAGATCGGCCACCGAGGTTGTCCTGGCACGGAGCCCCGTCCGCATCCAGTCGATCTGGCCCAGCACGCGCCACCTCCGAGCTCCAGAATGCCGCTCGCCGGGCTGAGGATATCCTGGATCCGACGTGACCGGCCTTCCAGAAGACGGCAGGCAGGAGGCGGCTGCGGATCCGCGGCCGCGGCGGGAGGTGGCGATCGTCCCTGCCGCCGCGCGCGGGCATCTGCGCGAGCTCCTGCGCGCGCTCGAGGAGGCGTACCCCGTGCGGTTCGTCGACGGGCCGACGGCGGACGTCCGCGCGCTCGTCGTCCTACCCGGCGGAACGCCGCCGGCGCACCCCGGCGTTCCGTGCCTGGTCTATTCCGGAGCCGGCGAGGAGGCGCCGGGGGCGGAGTTCGAGATGCGCATGTCGCGCTTCGCCGGCCTTCACCGGGCGCTGCGCGGCCAGTGCCTGAGCGAACGTGGCCGGCGCGCCCCGGCGGCGCTGACCGTCGCCGCCGGCGCCGAGGTGCTGGCGGTCGCGGCCGGGCGGCCGGTTTGGGTGCGGGAGGCCGACGGGACCGAGACGGTGAGCGGGGCGCCGGCCGAGCTCGGCCCCGGCGAGTTCCTGCGTGACCACTTGAGAGCGGGCCGGTTCTGGGCGTTGCTGCCGCTGATCGAGCTCCTGCGCCGCGTGTGCGCCGACCGGTCGCAGGCGCCCGCCCCGATACGGGCCTGCTTCATCCTCGACGACCCCAACCTGCGCTTCTCGTCGTACGGCTATCTCAGCTACCCGGCGCTGGCCCGGGACGCCCGCGAGCACGGCTACCACCTCGCCATCGCAACCATCCCGCTCGACCTGCTGCTGCCGGGGCGGCGGGGCGCGGCGGTCTTCCGCGACCACCCCGGGCAGCTCTCGCTCGTCGTCCACGGCAACGACCACGTGCACCGCGAGCTCGGCCGCAGCCGCGGCCGGGAGGGGGCCGACCGGCTGGCGCGGGCTGCGCTCGCCCGCGTCGGCCGCTTCGAGCGCCGTGCCGGCGTGCGCGTCGAGCGCGTGATGTGCCCGCCGCACGGCGCGTGCAGCGCCGAGATGCTGGCTGCGCTCTTCCGGCACGGGTTCGGTGGCCTGGCCGCGTCGCGGCCGTTCCCGTGGGACGGGTTCGCCGGCCACGGCGACTGGCGGCTGGGCGGCTGGCTGCCGGCGCAGATGGCCGGCGGCGGACTGCCGGTGATCTCCCGCTATCCGCTCGCGTGGAGTCTCGACGACGTCGTGTTCCGGGCCCTGCTCGGACAGCCCGTCGTGCTCTACGGCCACCAGTCCGACCTTCGGGACGGGCTGGAGCCGCTGCGGGCCGCGGCCGCCCGGGTGGCGACGCTCGGCGAGGTGGAGTGGACGTCGCTCGCCGCCATCGCCCGGACGAACGCCGTGGTGCGCGAGCACGACGGCGAGGCGACGGTGACCGTCTACTCGCGCGACGTTCGCCTGCCGCGGCCGGCCGGCGGGCGGGTGCGGGTCGAGATCCCACGCCGGTTCGGCGACCCCGGGCCGGTGCAGGTGACCGTCGACGACGATGTCCGGGCGGTCGACACGGGTTCGACCGGCGGCGCGGTCGGAGCCTTCCCGCAGAACGGCCGCGGCGACCTGCGCATCCGCCTCGACCCGCCCGAGCCGCCGGCATCGGCGACGCTGGCGGACTGGCGGCCGCGGGCGTGGCCGCTCGCGCGCCGGGCGATGACGGAGGCGCGCGACCGGGCGCTCCCGCTCCTGCGCCGCCCGTGACGCGTCAGGCGTCGGGCGGGAGGGCGGGGGCGATGTTCGCCGACGGCGCTCGCCGGCCGGCGTCCTCCTCGTCGATCAGCCGCTGGTCGATCGCGTTGATCCGGTGCTGGGCGGCACGGGCCAGGCTCCGCAGTCCCAGCCGGCGGCCGAAGACGTCCTCGGCGACGAGCCGCGGCCCGTACTGGCCGACGCGTATGCGCAGCCGCCGCAGCCGGGCGCGGCCGAGCAGCGCGGCGTGCTCGAGCGGGCCGATCCGCATGGGCGGACGGACGCTGGGCGGGTAGCCGCGCTCCGCCATCAGCCGGCCCGTTCGGGCCTCGACGAGCGCCGTCTCGCGCAGCGTCAGCTGCGTCCGCCACTGGCGGGCGAGCGACGGGTCGGGCGGCGGGTACTGGCGGGCGTCCTCGGGGTAGGCGAGCATCGCCTCCGAGTAGCCGACCCCGAGGAAGGCGCACACGCGGGCGAGCTCGCGCTCGGGTGCCGCCACGAGCTCCTCGTAGCGCACCTCGATCGCCCGGCCCGCGTCGAGGTGCGGCCGCAGCGCGTCCCACGACCGCTCGGCCTGGATCCAGAACTCGGAGGCCTGGTAGAGGTTGCCCGCCCAGCCCTTCTGCACGACCGACCGGGCCACGTCGCGGGGGTCGCGGAGGAGGTGGATGTAGCCCGCGTCCGGCCACAGGAACCGGAGCCGTTCGAAGTGCCGGTGCACGGTCGCGCCGACGTGCGCCTTGCCTCCGCCGGCCGCCTGCTTCTGGCGCAGGAAGTCGTTCACGAGGGCGCGGTAGTCGAGCGTCGGGTCGACGGTGTAGTCGGCGCCGCGCACCGTGGCGATCCAGTCGACGTAGCCCGCCATCGCGGGGAACTCGCCGGCATCCGAGACGTGCTCGACCACGAAGTCGATCTCGCGGGCGAATGCGATCTCGGGATGGTGGTCGAGCATCAGCCGAAGCAGCGTCGAGCCCGATCGCTCGGAGCCGACCAGGAAGATGGGCGCGCGTGCGGGACCATGCGGCCGCAGGCTCCCTCCCTCGTTGTCAGTAGTCACCGCCTGGCCTCCACGGAGCGGCTGACGAACACGCGCCGACGGCGCGAGGCGGATTGTGACGTCAGAGGCCGCGGCGGGCAAGCGCCGGGCACACCGAGCGCCGATTGGCGCCCGCCGCTACGGCAGCGGCAGGTTGAACGCGGACGCCATGTCGGCGGCGGTGGCCGCGTTCGCCAGCGGCCGCAGGCCGAGCAGCTCCTCGTCGAGCCGCAGCAGCGAGTAGTGGTCGAACCGCGCGGTCGCGGTCGTCCCGGCCGGGATGTCCGGGTTCACGAGGATCGTCGCGAGCAGGTTGCCGTTCGCCGCGGACTGGCTCGTGTCGGCCGTGATCACGACGAGCAGATGGCCGCTCTTGTAGGCGCGCGAGGCCAGGATCGCCGGCATCCACGCGCCGATGGTGGCGTCCTGCTCGACGATGCGGGGGACGCCGTTGCACGCGTCGTGGCCGTCGTTGCAGAGGTTGGGGATGAAGAGCGAGTAGCTCGGCAGCGTCCCCGCGGCCAGGTCGGAGGCGAGCGCCCCCGAGGTCGGCGTTCCGGAGGGGACGTCGAGCTCGGAGCAGGCCGCGGCGTCGTTCGGGTAGTACACGGCCGGGTTGTGGCGGGCGACGTACTCGCCCACGTTCGAGTGCTCGCAGTTCTCCGGCATGTCCTCGGCGTATGTCCGCCAGGAGAGCGGCTGGGCCGAGCCGGCGGTGGCGCCGATCTGCGTGAAGATGCTCGGATCGGTGCTGTCGCAGGTCGGCGAGGGCAGGCAGTCGCGGCCCTTCACACCGTCGCCTGCGATCGACGCCGGCACCTGCCCGGACGTGAGCGCGATGTAGTTCGGCAGGCTCGGGAACTGGATGCCGTGGTAGTCGGACGCCAGGCCGCACGCGCCGATCAGCGCGTTCATGTTCGGGGCCTGCGGCGAGCCGACGATCTGGTCGAGGTCGGTGTTCTCGATGACGATCGTGAGCACCTTCGTCACCGGCACCGGGCTCGCGGCCAGCGATCCGCAGCCGGTCTGGTCGACGGCGGCCGCGTGCGGCGCCGCCCCGGCCGAGCCGGAGAAGCAGGCAACCAACATCGCGATCGCGCAGACGGCCGTCTTCATGGAAATGCCCTATCCCCCGAGCCCACTCCGGTGCGCGTATCTCTAGCACAGGCGGTACGGCGCTACCATGGACCGGGCCGCCGACGCGGCCGCGCCACTACCCGCGGAGGTCTCCATGCACCGGTTCATCATCGCCACCGCCGTCCTCCTGGTCTTCCCGGCGACCGCGCTCGCGGTGACGACCCAGCAGGCGCAGCCGCCCACGATCTCGATCTCCGCCAACGGCGCGCCGCGCTGCGCGAAGCTGCCGTACTTCATCCTCAGCAAGCGGCACAAGGTGATCCTGCGCATCAGCCGCACCCAGGGCGCGGGCGCGAAGGCGATCAAGCACACCCGCCTGCGTGACGTCGCGGCCGGCCACCACACATTCGGCTGGTGCGGCAAGACCGACTTCGGCAAGACCGTGAAGCCGGGCGAGTACTTCTGGCGCGTCGGAGCCACCGCGAAGGCGGGCGCCCCGGTCGCCTGGAGCCAGTTCCGGCACGTGAACGTCAAGGCCTAGCGTTGGCCGAAGACGGCGGTGGCACGCGGGCGAAGCTGCCGCGCGGGGTGTTCCGCAAGGAGCTCCTGAAGCTCCAGCGCCGGCTCGTGATCATGCAGGAGTACGTGCGCGCGGAGGGCCTCAAGGTCGTCGTCGTGTTCGAGGGCCGCGACGCCGCCGGCAAGGGCGGCGTCATCAAGCGGATCACCGAGCGCACGAACCCGCGGGCGCTGCGGGTGGTGGCGCTGCCGGCACCGACCGAGCGGGAGCGCACGCAGTGGTACTTCCAGCGCTACGTCGCCCATTTGCCGGCGGCGGGCGAGATCGTCCTCTTCGACCGCAGCTGGTACAACCGCGCCGGCGTCGAGCGGGTGATGGGCTTCTGCACCGACGCCGAGTACGGCGAGTTCATGCGCACCTGCCCGTCGTTCGAGCGCATGCTCGTGCGGTCGGGGATCACGCTCGTGAAGTACTGGTTCTCGGTCTCGGACGACGAGCAGGAGCGACGCTTCCAGGCCCGCGTCGACGACCCGATGCGGCGGTGGAAGCTCTCGCCCATGGATCTCGAGTCGCGGGCGCGGTGGGTCGAGTACTCGCGGGCGAAGGACGCGATGTTCGCGCTCACCGACATCCCCGAGGCGCCCTGGTACGTCGTCGAGGCGGACGACAAGCGGCGGGCGCGCCTGAACTGCATTCACCACCTGCTCTCGTTGATCGACTACAACGACCTCACCCCGCCGCCGCTCGAGCTGCCGCCGCGCGAGCAGGGCGACTATGTGCGCCCGCCGATGAGCGAGCAGCACTTCGTGCCGCACGTCTACTAGACCGTCCCGGCGGACACGGTTCGCCACGACTGCCAGGTGATGCGCAGGATGAGGGCCGTGATCGCGAGGCCGATGAGCGGGTCGGCCACCTGTAGGCCGAGGGCGACCAGTGCCGCGCTCGCGACGACGGCGAGCGAGACGATCCCGTCGGCCCGGGCGTGCTGGCCGTCCGCGACCAGGGCGGGGCTTCGGAGCCGGCGCCCGGCCCGGAGCCGGTAGCGGGCGGCGAGCTCGTTCCCGGCGAACCCGATCACGCCGGCCAGGGCCAGGAGGCCGAGGTGCGTCAGGGCTTGAGGATGAATGAAGCGCTCCACGGTCTCGTAGAGCGCCACGCAGGCCGAGACCGCGATCGCGAGCACGACCGCGAGCCCGGCCAGCCGCTCGAGGCGGGCGGAGCGCAGGAAGAAGGCCACGCCGAGCGGCAGCGCGGTGAGCGCGTCGCCGTAGTTGTGGATGACGTCGGCGAGCAGGGCGACGCTGCCCGAGGCGGCGAAGATGAACGTCTGCGCCAGCGCCGCCGTGGTCAGGATGGCCAGGCTGATCGAGACGGCGCGCACGCCCTCGCGGGAGCGGGCGATCTCGCGGTCGACCGTCCCGTGGGCATGCCCGTGGCCGTGATGGCCGTGGGCGTGGCCGTGCGCGTGATCATGGTGATGGATGTTCATATGCGCGGACGTGCATGCTAGCCTCCGCGCATGGCACACGGTGTACAGGGCGGGGCGTCACCCGCTCCGATCGACGCGGACACGGCCGCCGACGTCGCGACGGCGATGCAGGCGCTGGCCGCGCCGAGCCGGGTGCTGATCCTCGGCCGGCTGCGGGCCGGGCCGTGGAGCGTCGGCGAGCTGGCCCGCGAGGTGGGTATGTCGCAGCCGGCCGTCTCGCAGCAGCTGCGCGTACTCCGCCATCTGGGACTCGTCGTCGGCGTGCGCCGCGGCCGCCACGTCGTCTACGAGCTGCACGACGACCACGTCGCCGCGCTCGTCGACGAGGCCGTCTTCCACGTCGAGCACCTGCGACTGGGCTTCCGCGGCCGGTCGCGCCCGGCCGCGGGCGACGTCAGCGCCGCCGCCGCCCCGGGTCGCTGACGCTCGGCGGCGTCCAGCCGGCGTCGGCCGGGTTCAGGTTCGTCCCGGGCGGGACGATCTCGTCGATCCGGTCGAGCACGGCCGCGTCGAGGTCGACGTCGGCCGCCCCCAGCTGGCTCTCGAGCTGCGCCATGGTGCGGCAGCCGATGATCGCCGACGTTACGCCCGGGTGGTTGGTCACGAAGGCGAGGGCCATGTGGATCGGCTCGAGGCCCGCGTCGGCGGCGACGCCCGCGAGCGCCCGGGCCGCCTCGAGCTTGGCCTGGTTCCCGGCGAGCGACATGTCGAACCGAAGTGGAATGCGCTCGGCGCGGTTGCTGCCGGGCTTCGTCAGGTCGTCGCGCCCCGACAGCCAGCCTCCCGCCAGCGGGCTCCAGCAGATCACGCCCATCCCATGGCGCTCGCACACCGGCAGCACGTCGGCCTCGATCCCGCGCACGAGCATCGAGTAGGGCGGCTGCTCGCAGACGAACCGCTCGCGGTTTCGCCGCTGCGCCGTCCACTGGGCCTCGACGATTGCGTGGGCGGGGAAGGTGGAGCTGCCCAGGTAGCGCACCTTGCCCGACCGGACGAGGTCGGTGAGCGCCCCCAGCGTCTCGTCGATGTCGACGTCGAGCTCGGGGCGGTGCACCTGGTAGAGGTCGATCCAGTCGGTGCCGAGCCGGCGCAGGCTGTCCTCGACGGCGCGCACGATCCAGCGCCGCGACGTGCCCCGGCGGTTGCGGTCGTCGCCCATCGGCCCGTGGAACTTGGTCGCGAGCACGACGTCGTCGCGGCGGCGGCGCAGGGCCTTGCCGACGATCTCCTCCGCCTCGCCGGCCGCGTACACGTCGGCGGTGTCGACCAAGTTGATCCCGGCGTCGAGCGCCCGGTGGATGATCCGGATCGAGTCGTCGTGGTCAGGGTTGCCCCACGGCCCGAAGAGCATCGTGCCCAGGCACAGCGTGCTGACCTGGACGCCGGTGTGCCCCAGCTGCCGGTAGCGCATCACCTGCGCCACTTCATGCCGCAGCCGACCGGCCTCGTCTCTGGCTCCGCGACCGGCTCGCCGGCCAGTACGGCGTCGAGCGCGGCCCGCACCCACGCGGCGTCGAGCGACTCGTCCTTGTGGTCGGCGTCGGGGGCGCCGCGGTAGGCGAGGTGCATCCTTGAGTCCACCACGAACACATCCGGCGTCACCTTCGCGCCAAAGGCCCGGGCCACTTCCTGGGTGGCGTCGTGCAGGTACGGGCCGGCGAACTCGCCCGCCTCGACCCGCGCGCGCATCGCCTCGGGCGCGTCGCGCGGGTAGCGCTCGGCGTCGTTCGCGCAGATCTGGAGCGTGCGCACGCCGCGGTCGGCGTAGTCGCGGGCGAGGGCGTTGATGCGGCCGTGCCAGGCGAGCGCGTACGGACAGTGGTTGCAGGTGAAGACGACGACCGTGGCGGCCGCGCCGTCCCTCAGCGGGACGTCCGTGCCGTCCGTGTCGGGCAGGGTGAAGTCGGGCACCGTGGCGCCGGTCTTGAGCTTCATCGAGGCCCCTCCTCGGCAGTTGCGATCAGCCGCCGGAGCCCGTCGCGCAGGAGCCCGGCGTCCGGGGTCGGAGAGTAGCGGCCGTCGGCCAGCCGGTAGACCCGGCACGTGAGCCCGGTCGGCTCGCCCGGCGGAGGCGGCACCGGGTCGATCCCGTCCACCCGGATCGTCGGCGAGCCGCAGAAGCCGAGCTCGGCCGCCTCGGCCTCGGTCTCGACCTCGCGCACGACGATCTCTGCGTCGGGATGACCCAGCTCGGCCAGGGCCTCGCGCAGCTCCGCGAGCGCCTCCGGGTGCGACGGACAGCCCTCCCAGTAGAGCAGCTCGATGGTCATTCCGGGGCGGCCCGGGCGAGCAGCCGGTCGAGCGCGCCGAGGAAGTCCGAGACGGCCCGGTCGTCGCCGAGCGCCGCCAGGCGGTTCGCGATGCGGGCGAGTGCGGCCAGGTCGCCGTCCTGGCCCTCCAGCGCTGCCGCGGCGGTGCGGGCGCGGCGCAGCAGCGCGAGCGCGGCCGCCGCCTGGATGCCGAACAGGCCGAGCAGGTCGACCTCCTCGACCCGGAAGCGGGCGTCGGCGGGCCGGTCGAGCACCTCGAGCACGCCCAGGGCGTCCTCGCCGTGCAGGAGCGGGACGGCCATGATCCCCTTGGGCACGAACCCGGTCGACTGGGCCGCCTCGGCCGAGAAGCGGGGGTCGGTGGCGACGTCGGCGAGGACGAGCGGCTGGCGGGTGCCGAGCACCCAGCCGGCGATGCCCGTGCCGGACGGGAAGCGGCGCCCGATCAGCGTGTCCTCGCCCTCGCCGACGACGGCCTCGAAGACCAGCTCGTCGGTGGCCTCGTCGAGCAGGAGCACGCTGGCGGCGCGGGCGTGGAAGATCGCCCGCGCCACCTGGACGATCGACCCGAGCAAGGCCCGGTGACTGCCGTCGTCGGCGAGCGCCCCGGCGGCGACGGCGTCGCGCAGGCGGCCGTCGTCAGCCATCGGCCGGCTCCGCGTTCGCGGCGGTGAGGCCGAGCAGCGTCTTCACCTCGGCCGGCGTCAGGTGGGGGTGCTTGGCCCGGATCAGCGCGCACACGCCGGTGATGTGCGGCGTCGCGAAGCTGTTCCCGGTGGTGCGCATGCGCAGGCCGCCCATCCAGGCGACGCTCACGTCGACCCCGCGGGCGAAGAACTCCACCGGCGGGTTGGGATTGCGGTAGTAGGCGAGCGGGTCGTCGAGCTCGTGGCTCGCCACCGAGATCACCGACGAGAACCGCCACGGGTAGCTCGCGACCGGCATGTTATGCGCGGAGGCGACGACGATGCTGCGCTGGAAGTAGGCGGCGTCGGTCAGGTCGTGCAGCGCCTCGACGAACCGGCGCTTCGTGGTCGAAAGGCTCATGTTGATGACGTCGTAGCCCTGCTCGATCGCCCAGCGCAGGCCCTCCACGAGCACGGGGCCGCTGCCGACGAAGCCCTCGCCGAGGACGCGGGCGCTGGCGAGCTCGCACTCCGGCGCGATCTCGCGGATGATCCCGGCGCAGGCGGTGCCATGGCCGCACACGTCGCCGAGGGGGTCCGGCTCGATCACGACCTGGTCGTCCTCGATCGACACGACGACGGCGGTGTCGACGCGGCCGACGGCCGGGTGGCCGGCCTCGATGCCGCTGTCGACGACGCAGACGCGGGCGCCGCGCCCGGTCGACCCGCCCAGCGCCCACTCGCGCGTGACCCGGGCCGGCCACGGCCTGGCGCCGGCCAGCGCCTGCACGGAAGCGCGGTCGACGGCGTAGGCGGGCAGATCCTCGGCAGGTCCGGTCACCGACCCGCGATGCTACCAATGCCAATTGGCGGTCCGCGGCGTGGCGCCGCCGAAAGCCGGCGGCGCCACCAACGGGCCGCGGGCCGTTACAGCTTGTGGCGGTGCGCCTCGACGTCGGGCGTGTCGTCGTCCTTGCCCTCGTCCTTCTCTGCCTCTTCCGAGTGCAGCTTGTGCCGATGCGCCTCGACGTCCGGCTCGTCGTTGACCTTCGCGCGATCTCGCTCGTCTCCCACGGTGGACCTCCTGTAGCGACTGGGGACGTTCTTCCCACCGGACGGTGGCGGGGCCGATGATCTTCCCACACCCGTCGCAATCTGAACAGGCGCGCGTGGATACAATCGCCCACCCGATGGGCCAGTCGCTCAAACCGCTGCGCGACGTCCTCGCGAACCGCGCGCTGCGGCGCCTGCAGGTCGCGTGGGCGGCGTCGATGACCGGCGCATTGGCGTTCCTGATCCCGCTCGCGGTCGTGTCGTACCACGACGGCGGCGGTGCGACCGGCGTCGGCATCGTGATGCTCCTGCGCACGGCCGCGTGCGCCGTCTTCGCGCCGTTCACCTCGATCCTGGCCGACCGCACGTCGCCACGGCGGGTGATGATGATCGCCGACCTGATCCGCGCGGCGATCATCCTGGTGCTCGCGCTCGCCGTCCACGCGGGGTCGGGCATCGGCGTCGTCTACGTCCTGGCGGTCTGCGTCTCGATCGTGACGACGGTGTTCCGGCCCGCGCAGGCGGCGCTCATGCCCGCGCTCGCGCGCACGCCGGAGGAGCTGACGGCCTCGAACGCCGTCGCCGTGACGATCGAGAGCGCGGCGATCTTCCTCGGGCCCGGGATCGGCGGCCTGCTGCTGGCGGTGTCCGGCAGCGACACGACCTTCGCGGCCTGCGCCGGCCTGCTCGTCCTTTCGGCGGCGCTGATCGCCGTCGTCCCGGAGCCTTCGGCCCGTCCCGAGCAGGGCCGGGAGGAGCGTGGCGCCGGATGGCTGCGCACCGCGACCGCCGGCTTCCGCGAGCTCGCCGCGACGCCGCTGCTCGCGACCGTCGTGGGCGTATACGCCCTGCAGGCGCTCGTGGCCGGGGCGCTCGGCGTGTTCACGGTCGTGCTTGCCCTCCAGCAACTGCATATCGGCAACGCGGGGGTCGGCTATCTCGACTCGGCGTTCGGACTGGGCGGGATCGTCGGCGGCATCGGTGCGGCGACGCTGGCCGGGGGCAGGCGGCTGGCGCTCGCATTCGCCGGCGGCGTGATCGTGTGGGGCGTCGGGATCGCGCTGGTCGGGGTGTCGACGTCGACGGCGCTCGTCTGCGTGCTGCTCGCCGGCGTCGGGGCGGGGAACACCGTGGTGGATGTCGCGGCCATCACGCTGCTCCAGCGCTCGGCGCCCGCGGACGTGATCGGGCGGGTGTTCGGCGTGCTCGAGGCGATCATGCTGACCGCGCTCGGTGCCGGCTCGATCCTGGCGCCTGCGCTCATCTCGCTGCTCGGCACCCGGCCCGCGATCGTGGTCACCGGGCTCTCGCTGCCCGTCGTCGTCGCGCTCACCGGCCACTGGCTGGTGCGGCTGGACGCGCTCTCGCCGGAGCGGCGGGCACACGTGCAGCTGCTGCGCGAGCTGACGGTGTTCGCGCCGCTCACACAGCCGGCGCTGGAGGGGCTGGCGTCTCGCCTCGAGCGTGTCGAGGCCGCCGAGGGCACGGTCGTCGTGCGGGAGGGCGAGCCCGGCGAGAAGTTCTACATCGTCGAGGAGGGCGCGCTCGCGGTCACGGTCGGCGGCGAGGCGCGCACGCCGATCCACGCCGGCGGCTTCTTCGGCGAGATCGCGCTCCTGCGCGAGACGCCGCGCACCGCGACCGTCACTGCGACGACGGACTGCCGGCTCCTGACCGTCGAGCGCGAGCACTTCCTGGCGGCCGTCACCGGCCACGCCGAGAGCGCGGCCGCAGCCGACCTGGTCGTCTCGCGCCGGCTGGCCGCGCTGCGGCCCGCCGTGACGACGATCTAGCGCTTCGGGTCGTCGGGCAGGCGGCGCATGATGTGCGCGACCACGCTCGGCGAGAGGTCGTAGCCCTGCTCGCGCAGTGCCGACCCCGCGTCCGTGCGCAGCGCCCTGCGGAAGCCCTCGTCGCCGCGCGCCCTATTCAGGATGTCGTCCAGCTCGGCACTCAGAAAGGGCAGCTCCTGCGCAGCCCGCGTCCAGTCGGACGGGGCCGGCTGAAGCATCCCGATCAGCCGCCCGAGCTCATGCTCGTCCATGCTCACATCCCCCCAGACGCGGCGGGCGCCGGATCTCTTCCACCGATCTCCTTGCGCAGCCGTTCGAGGCAGCGGCTGATCCGACTCGCAATCGTGCCGGGGGGGAGGTCGAGCTCGGCCGAGATGGTGCGATAGGACTGGTCGCGGCAGAAGAACCGGTCGAGGATGTCGGCGCAGCCCTCCGGGAGGCGGACGAGCGCCTGGCGCACGGCGAGGGCCATGTCGAGGTCGGCGAGGCGCTCGTCGAGGTCGGTCACCGTCTCGTCGGAGAGCTCCTCGGTGGGATGGGCGCGGCGCAGGTGGTCGGAGCACAGGTTGCGGGTGACCTGGGCGATCCAGCCGCGCAGCGCGTCGTCGTCGCGGAGCGTCTCGAGCCGCTCGAACACGCGGGCGAAGACGTCCTGGAAGACGTCCTCGGCGTCGCTCTCGGACAGGCGGTAGCCACGCATGATGATCGCGTAGACGTAGCGCGAGTACTCCTCGACCAGGTCGCGCCAGGCCTCGCGGTCACCAAGCCGGCACCGCTCGACGAGCGATTGTGTGGCCACGGCAGAGCGCGAAGGTGTGTCCATGTGCTTCCCCCAGGCGCATGATTTCGCGGCTGGGACCCGCGGTCAAGCGCGGTGGGGGATGACGGCGGCTAGCTCGGCTCGACGATGAAGAGCGTGCGGTCGGGCTTGTCCGCCCTGGCCAGGGCGCCCTTCGGCAGGCCGAACGTGTCGGTGAACGTGTGCGTCGGCATGCCCGCGAACGTCGTCGAGAGCCCGATGTCGTCCGGCTGGGTGTCGTTGAAGACGACGACCCAGCGCATCTCCTCCGACCCCACGTTCTCGATGTAGTGCGCGTAGCCCTGCGGGATGAACCCGATCTGGCCCGGGAGGATGTCCTGGACGCTGAACGTGTCGTCCGGGTTCGCCACCCCGAGGCGGCCGTGGCCCGAGAGCGGGACGTCGAGCTCCCAGGCGTTCGGGTGCCAGTGCGGCTCCCGCACCGCCCCGGGCTCGAGCACGAGCAGGAACGAGGCGGCGGCGTTGTCGACGAGCACCGGGAAGTTCTTGCCGGTGCACTCCTTGACGGTGCCGCCGCCGCGCACGACCTGCGGCTCGATCTTGGCGAAGTCGAACTTGTTCGATTCGCCGGACTTCTTGAGCGTCGGCGCTTCGTGGCCCGGCTTCCCGGTGGCGGCAGCCGCGACGGCCGGCGCCAGCCCGGCGGCGGCGACCACGCCCGCGGCCCCCACCAGCTCGCGGCGGTTCATGTGCGACATCTCCCCTCCTCGTGTCGGCGATTCGGACAGGGCGAGTTTAGGGAGTGGGTGGGGTTTGGCGGGGTGGCGGGACACACCCGATCGATGAGGTCGCTGACCATCTCGTCGGGGCTCGAGGTGAGGCGGCTGCTGGGCTCGGCCTGTGAGCACGGGCGGGTCGGCCTGAATCCCTCATCGGTGCGGTGGGGCCCAACTGACAGACCCAATCCGCGGGTCGTCCCTCGAGACTTCGGACCGAGCTCGACGAGGTTCTTGGCGTACTTCTTTACGAACGTCATCAGCTACCCATTGATCTCGGGCGCGCGCCTGTCGGCAGGCTAAGGCCGGAAGTCGTTCCACCCGTCTTGAGCGGCGTCCCGCCCCTGACCCATGACCCCCTGATACGGTCAACCGCATGCGCGCCGTCGTCTTCCGCGATCCTGA
>DASUHM010000003.1 GCA_036273515.1 Gaiellales bacterium | reverse complement strand
GGCAGACAGATCGTGACCGACCTTATCGGCATCGACATCGAAGGCCGCCGAAAACTCGATATCGCAGACGTGATACCCACCCAGATCGGTATGCATCAACCCGGGCACGAACTCGTCCGGCTTCGCGTCGCGGTAATAGTGGACACCCTGGACAAGAGCCGACGCGCAGTTGCCGACACCGACGATGGCGACGCGCACCTTGCCGGAGCCCTTGCGGTGCCCGTTGGAGTTGCCGTTGGTGGAGGCCGTTTCGGCCATGCCTAATCCCCCCCGTCGAGTTGCTTGCGTACGTGATTGACCCGCTGGATCACGGTGAACGTCGTGAGCGCCGCCAGCAGGTACATGGCGTAGGGCAGCGAGCCGTGGCCCGCGAAGGGCAACGCGATCGCGACGAGCACGATCCGCTCGGCCCGGCCCATCAGCCCGACGGCGCCGCTGAGGCCGAGGGCCTCCGCCTTGGCGCGCGTGTAGCTGACCAGGAACGAGCCGACCAGGGCGACGAAGACGCTCGCGAGCGCCGCCTCGTGGCCCTGCTTGGACAGGACGAGGGCGATCGCGCCGAGCACGAAACCCTCCGAGATGCGGTCGGTGGTCGAGTCGAGGAAGCTGCCGAACTGGGTGAGCTTCCCGTGCGACCGCGCGAGCGCGCCGTCCAGGATGTCGAGGATGCTGCCCGCGATGAACGCGACCGTCGCCCAGACGAAGTGCTCCTGGTAGATCAGCACCGCGGCGACGCCGTTCAGCGAGAGGCCGGCGACGGTCACCTGGTTGGGCGTGAACGGCAAAGAGCGGAACCGCGCCATCAGCGCCATGCCGAGGCCGCGGCCGCCGTTCGTGTATCCGGTCTTGATTCGGGCGAGCATCGTGCTCATCCCACCCACTATACCACGGGGGCTATCTTGCGGTGGCCGGTGTGGCGGGGTGTGTGGGCCGCTCGAGCCGCATCCGCACCCGGGTGGCGTGCGGCAGGGTGGGGCGGTAGCGCTCGATCAGCCAGGCCGAGCTCAGGGCCACGCCGGCGAGCACGCCGCCCAGGAACGCGTCCGTCCAGAAGTGGTTGCCGGTGGCCACGATCGAGAACACGATCAGGGCGGGGTAGAAGAGCCAGGTGAAGCCGAGCGCGCGGTGGCGGACGAGGAAGAAGCAGGTCACGCCGATGATCAGCGAGTAGCACGTGTGGATGCTCGGGATGGCCGCGAACGGGTTCGCGAGGGCCGCGACCGGGCCCGAGTAGTTCGAGATCGAGGCGTAGCGGTCGAGCGTGTCGGTGAAGCCCAGGTCGGTCAGCATCCGGGGCGGCGCCGTCGGGAAGAACGTGAACCCGATCAGGGCGATCGCGTCGGCCACGAACACCGCGTTGCGGACGAAGTAGTAGTACTTGTTCCGGCGCAGGTAGAGCCAGAACATGAACACGACCGTGATCACGAAGTGGGCGTGGAAGTATGTGAAGTCGGCGATGTCGAGCGCCCAGTGCCGGTGGAGCACCCAGCGCTGCACGTCGAGCTCGGTGAAGACGCCCAGCGACCGCTCCAGGGAGACCACGTCACGGGCGTGCGTGAACGCCGGCAGGACGCTGCCCTCGGACAGCCCCCGGGTCAGCTCGTAGGCGATGTCGACGAGCGTGAAGAGGAACAGCTGCAGCAGGAAGTCTCCCCACCCCTTGGGCAGGAATGCGCGTACGCGCCCGCGCAGCCGCAGGCCCGAAGTGGCTCCTGAGGCGTCCATGGAGCCCATCATTTTACAGCACCCAGCGGTCGGTCCATACGACGTCCAACGCCGGGCGGGCCGTCCGCATTCCCGGGCGACGGGGTGTCAGCCGCCGATATAGGACATCTCGACCCGCGCCGATTCGGCCGTCTCGGCCGTGCGCAGCTCGGAGTAGCGGTCGCCGCGGCGGCCCCAGACGCGGCCGATCAGGGCCGCGAGCTCGACGTCCGATGCGCCGTTGCGGAGCGGGCCGCGCAGGTCGCGGCCGACCGCCGCGAAGAGGCACGTGTAGAGCCGGCCGTCCGCCGACAGGCGGGCCCGCGTGCAGTCGTGGCAGAAGGGCTGGGTGACCGACGCGATCACCCCGATCTCGCCCTGCCCGTCGGCGTAGCGGTAGCGGTTGGCCACCTCGCCGCGGTACGCCGCCTCGACCGGCTCGAGCGGCCACTCTGCGCCGATCGCGGCCACCATCTCGGCCGCAGGGACGACGTCGTCGAGCCGCCAGCCGTTGCTCGCGCCGACGTCCATGTACTCGATCAGGCGCAGGACGTGGCCGGTGCCGCGGAAGTGCTCCGCCATCTCGAGGATGCTTCCGTCGTTGAGCCCGCGCTTCACCACCATGTTCACCTTGACCGGCCCGAGCCCGGCGGCGGCCGCCGCATCGATGCCCTCGAGCACCCGGGCGACCGGGACGCCGACGTCGTTGACGGCCGCGAACACGTCGTCGTCCAGCGCGTCGAGGCTGACGGTCACGCGGTGCAGGCCGGCGTCGGCGAGCCGCTGCGCCTGCCGCGCCAGGAGGACGCCGTTCGTCGTCAGCGCGACGTCCTCGATGCCGGGGACGGCCGCGAGCATCCCGACGAGCCGGTCGAGGTCGCGGCGCAGGAGCGGCTCGCCTCCGGTCAGCCGCAGCTTGCGAATGCCGGCGGAGGCGAACATCCGCGCCAGCCGCTCGATCTCCTCGAACGACAGGATCTGGGAGCGGCGCAGGAACTCGAAGTCGTGGCCGAAGACCTCCTTCGGCATGCAGTACACGCAGCGGAAGTTGCACCGGTCGGTGACCGAGATGCGCAGATCGCGCAGCGGCCGGGCCAGCGTGTCGGTGACGGCATCCACGTCTGCAGCCTACCCGTGCGTAGGGTGCACCACACCATGATCGACCGGATCCTCGACCTGCTCCGCGAGCGCTACGGCGCCCCGTCCGTGCACCGGCGGCTGCCGCCGCTCGACGAACTCGTGCTCACGATCCTGTCCCAGAACACGAGCGACATCAACTGCGAGCGTGCGTACGCACGCCTGCGGGCGCGTTACCCGCAGTGGGCGGACGTGCGCGACGCCGACACGGCCGAGCTCGAGCAGGTGCTGCGGCCCGGCGGCCTCGCCGCCCAGAAGGCGCCGCGCATCCAGGCCGTGCTGCGCGAGCTCTCCGACGGCGGCCCGCCCGGGCTCGACTGGGCCGCCGAGCTCGCGCCGGCCGACGCGATGGCCCGGCTCGAGACGCTCCCGGGCGTCGGCCCGAAGACGGCGAGCTGCGTCCTCCTCTTCAGCCTCGACGTCCCGGTGATGCCCGTCGACACGCACGTCGGCCGCGTCGCGCGCAGGCTGGGCCTCATCCCCGAGCGGATGGCGGACGGGCCGGCGCACGCGGCCCTGACCGCGCTCGTCCCGGATGCGCGCATGCTCGAGGCGCACCTGCTCTTCATCACGCACGGGCGCCGCATCTGCCTCGCCCGCCGGCCGCGCTGCGGCGAGTGCCCGCTGCTCGAACTGTGCCCCTACGGTCAATCCGTGACGGCAGCGGCCGCCGCCGGCTGACGACCGTCACATCTCCGCCGCGGCGCGGGTCATGTGGGTGAGACGAAAACGCGAGAGGAGAACCACGATGCGAGTCTTCATCGCCGGTGCGAGCGGCGCGATCGGAACCCGGCTCGTCCCCCGGCTCGTCGGGCGCGGCCACGAGGTGGTCGGCACGTACCACACGACCGGCAAGGACGAGATCCTGCGCGCGCTCGGCGCCGAGCCCGTCGCCCTCGACCTGCTCGACCGGGAGGCGGTGCTCGCCGCCGTGCGCGCCGCCCGCCCGGACGCCGTCGTCCACGAGGCCACGGCGCTTGCCAACCAGACGTTCTCGCGCAACTTCGACCGCACGTTCGCGGCCACCAACCGGCTGCGGGCCGACGGCACCGACGCCCTGCTCGCGGCCGCGTGGGACGTCGGCGTGCGGCGGGTCGTCGCCCAGAGCTTCGCCAGCTACCGGTACGCGCGCGAGGGTGGGCCGGTCAAGAGCGAGGACGATCCGCTCGACCCCGACCCGCCGGCGTCGATGCGGAAGGGGTTCGCCGCCCTGCGCCACCTCGAGGAGGCGGTCGGGTCGATCGACGGGATCGTGCTCCGGTACGGCGGGTTCTACGGCGACCCGGACGACGGGATGCTCGAACCGGTGCGCAAGGGCCGGTTCCCGATCGTCGGCGACGGCGGCGGGATGACGTCCTTCGTCCACCTCGAGGACGCCGCGGCCGCCACCGTGCTCGCGATCGAGCGCGGCCGGCCCGGCATCTACAACATCTGCGACGACGAGCCGGCGCCGGCCCGGGAGTGGCTGCCGTTCATGGCGGAGACGCTCGGCGCCCGGCCGCCCCGGCGCATCCCGGCGTTCGTCGCCCGGATCCTCGCCGGCGGCGCGGCGGTGCTGATCGGCACCGAGGCGCGCGGCGCCTCGAACGCGAAGGCGCGCCGCGAGCTGGGCTGGGAGCTGCGCTACCCGAGCTGGCGGCAGGGCTTCCCGGCGGTGTACGGGGCGCCCGCGCGCGACGCCGCGCCGGTCGCGACCGCGCGCCCGCATCCCTCGAGCTGAGCCGGGGTAGACGCACGCGCGGAGGGTGGGGTGCGCCCCGCCCGCCGTGCGTGTTGCCGCGCGCTTGCGAACTTGCTATAACTCGACGTAGATTTGCTTCGTGGAATCAACTAAAGGAGTAGCAAGCGCATGGCAAGAGTGATCGGCATCGACCTGGGTACGACGAACTCGTGCATGGCGGTGATGGAGGGCGGCGAGCCCACGGTCATCCCGAACGCCGAGGGCGGTCGCACGACCCCCTCGGTCGTCGCCTTCACCAAGGATGGGCAGCGCCTAGTCGGCACGCCGGCCAAGCGGCAGGCGGTGACGAACCCGAAGAACACGATCTTCTCGATCAAGCGGTTCATGGGCCGGAAGGCCTCGGAGGTGTCCGAGGAGCAGAAGATCGTCCCCTACGAGGTCGCGGCTGGGCCGAACGGCGACGCGCGCGTCAAGGCGGGCGACAAGGTCGTTCCGCCGCCGGAGATCTCGGCGATGATCCTGCAGAAGCTGAAGGCGGACGCCGAGGCCTACCTGGGCGAGAGCGTCAGCGAGGCCGTGATCACGGTCCCGGCGTACTTCAACGACGCCCAGCGCAACGCCACCAAGGACGCCGGCAAGATCGCCGGCCTCGAGGTCTTGCGCATCATCAACGAGCCGACGGCGGCCTCGCTGGCGTACGGGCTCGACAAGGAGGGCGACCAGACGATCCTCGTCTTCGACCTCGGCGGCGGCACGTTCGACGTGTCGGTGCTCGAGCTGGGCGAGGGCGTGTTCGAGGTCAAGGCGACTTCCGGTGACAACCACCTGGGCGGCGACAACTTCGACAAGGCCATCGTCGACTGGCTCGCGGCCGAGTTCAAGCGCGACCAGGGCATCGACCTGAGCAAGGACGCCATGGCGCTCCAGCGGCTGTACGAGGCCGCGGAGAAGGCCAAGATCGAGCTGTCGACCACGCAGTCGACGAACATCAACCTGCCGTTCATCACGGCCGACGCCGACGGGCCGAAGCACCTCGACACGACGCTCAGCCGGGCGAAGCTCACCGAGCTGACCGGCGACCTGATCGAGCGCACCGTCGGCCCGACCAAGCAGGCGCTGTCCGACGCGGGCCTGCAGGCGTCCGACATCAACCAGGTCATCCTGGTCGGCGGCATGACCCGCATGCCGGCCGTGCAGGAGAAGGTCAAGGACCTGATCGGCAAGGACCCCCACCGGGGCGTCAACCCGGACGAGGTCGTCGCCATCGGCGCCGCCATCCAGGCCGGCGTGCTGAAGGGCGAGGTCAAGGACGTCCTCCTGCTCGACGTGACCCCGCTGTCGCTGGGCATCGAGACCAAGGGCGGCGTGTTCACCAAGCTGATCGACCGCAACACGACCATCCCGACCCGCAAGTCGGAGATCTTCTCCACCGCGGAGGACGGGCAGCCGTCGGTCGAGATCCACGTGCTCCAGGGCGAGCGCGAGATGGCCGTCTACAACAAGACGCTGGGCAAGTTCCAGCTGGTCGGCATCCCGCCGGCCCCGCGGGGCGTGCCCCAGATCGAGGTCACCTTCGACATCGACGCCAACGGGATCATGCACGTCTCGGCCAAGGACCTGGGCTCGGGCAACGAGCAGAAGATCCAGATCCAGGGCGGCTCCGGCCTCTCCGACGACGAGGTCGACAAGATGGTGCGCGACGCCGAGTCGCACGCCGAGGACGACCGCCGCATGAAGGAGCTGGCCGAGGCCCGCAACACGGCCGAGCAGGTCGCCTACTCGACCGAGAAGTCCCTCAAGGAGCACGAGGACCGGCTCGACGAGGAGACCAAGACCGACATCCGCTCGAAGATCGACGCGGTGCGGCAGGCCCTCGACGGCGAGGACGCCGGCGAGATCCGCTCCCGGCTGGAGGCGCTGCGCGAGGCCTCGTTCAAGCTCGGCGAGGTCGTGTACCAGCAGGCCCAGCAGGCCCAGCAGAGCACGGGCGGCGGTGACGGCTCCGCGAACGGCGCCGACACCGGCGGCGACGAGGAGATCGTCGACGCCGAGGTGGTCGACGAGAGCGGTGACCGGGCGTGACCGCAGATCCACGCAAGAGCGCGCCGGCCCCCGAGACCGACGAGACCGTCGGTGACGGCGGGGCCGGCGAGCTCGAGGCGGAGCTCGCCGAGGCGCGGCGCAGGGCGGAGGAGTACCTGAACGACCTGCGCCGCGTCGCGGCCGACTTCGACAACTACCGCAAGCGCGTGGCCCGCGACTCGGAGGCCCAGGCCCAGCGAGCCTCCGAGTCGATCGTGTCCGAGCTCCTGCCCGTGCTCGACAACCTCGAGCGGGCCGTCGACGCCTCCGAGCACCACGAGGAGGCGCAGGTGGCCGAGGGCGTGGCCCGGGTGCGCCAGCAGCTGGCCGACATCCTCCACCGGCGCGGCCTCGAGGAGATCGAGGCGGAGCCGGGCGAGGCGTTCGACCCGCACGTCCACGAGGCCCTGAGCCACCAGCCCTCGCAGCATCCCGAGGGAACGATCGCCGCCGTCTGGCAGCGGGGGTACCGCCTCGGCGACCGGATCGTGCGCGCCGCGCGCGTCGTCGTCTCGAGCGGCCCTGCGACGGAGGGCGAGGAGTAGCGGGTGGCCGACTACTACGAGACGCTCGGCGTCCCCAGGGGCGCGAGCGCCGACGAGATCAAGAAGGCCTACCGCAAGCTGGCCCGCCGCTACCACCCGGACGCAAACCCGGGCGACGCGGCGGCCGAGGAGCGCTTCAAGGCGATCGGCGAGGCGTACGACACGCTCTCCGATCCCGACCGGCGCAAGCAGTACGACAGCTTCGGGCGCACGTTCCGGCCCGGCCAGGGCGGGGGCTTCCAGGGTGCCGACTTCGGCAACGCCGCGGCCGGCTTCGACCTGGGCGACCTCTTCGGCGGCCTGTTCAACCGCGGCGGCCGGGCCGGCGCCTCCGCCCGCCCTCGCCGCGGCGCCGACGTCGAGGCCCAGGTCAGCCTGTCCTTCGAGGATGCGCTGCGCGGCGTGACCGTGAAGGTGCCGGTCGACAAGGCCAACGCCTGCCCGACCTGCCACGGCTCCGGCGCGGCCGCCGGCACGGCGCCGACGATCTGCCCGGTGTGCAAGGGCCGCGGCGTGACGTCGGAGAGCCAGGGCTTCTTCTCGATCAACCAGCCGTGCAGCCGCTGCGCCGGCGCCGGCACCGTCATCGAGCACCCCTGTCCGACCTGCCACGGCTCGGGCCGCGTGCGCTCGACGAAGACGTACCAGGTGCGGATCCCCGCGGGCGTCCGCGAGGGCACCCGCATCAAGGTGAAGGGCAAGGGCGAGGCCGCCCCCCGCGGCGGCGAGCCCGGCGACCTCTTCGTCGTCACCCGCGTCACCGCGAGCCCGCTCTTCACCCGCAACGGCGACGACCTCGTCATCGACGTCCCGGTCACGTTCGCCGAGGCGGCGATCGGCGAGCAGGTGGAGCTGCCCACGCCGGACGGCACCACGGTGCGCGTCAGGATCCCGGCCGGCTCGACCGACGGCAAGACCCTGCGCGTCAAGGGCCGCGGCGCGCCGCGCCTGAACGGCGGCGGCCAGGGTGACCTGCTCGCCCGCCTGCGCATCGCGGTGCCCTCGAAGCTCTCCAAGCAGGAGCGCGAGGCGCTCGAGCGCCTCCAGGAGATCCAGCACGCCAACCACGGCGACCCCCGCCAGAAGCTGTTCGCGGAGAAGTCGGCATGATCGCTGGTAGGCACCGAAGCTCTTCGCCGCCTGCTGGCGCAGGCGGCCGGCGCGGCTTCGCCGCACCGAACGGGGTCAGACCCCTTCTGGTGCATCGCGCTGCCGCGCGACGACACCATCTGGGGTCTGACCCCAGCCTGTGGCTCGTCGGAGGGCGGAATGAGGGCCGCTGACGACCATCCCCGCTACTCGATCTCGGTCGCGGCCGAGCTGGCCGGGATGCACCCGCAGACGCTGCGCACGTACGAGGCGAAGGGCCTCGTGCGTCCGCGGCGCACGCCCGGCGGCACCCGCCGCTACTCCGACCGCGACGTCGAGCGCCTGCGCAAGATCGGCACGCTGACCGGCCAGCTGGGCCTGAACCTGGCCGGCGCGACCCGCGTGCTCGACCTCGAGGACGCGATGGAGGCCCTCGTCCGCGAGGTCGCCTCGCTCCACGCCCAGCTCGACGCCGCCGCCGAGGAGCAGCGGCGTGAGCTCGACCGCGTGCATCGCAGCTACCGCCGCGACCTCGTCATCTACCAAACCCCGAAATCACCGGTGCCATGGACTTTCAGAAGCTGACCATCAAGGCCCAGGAGGCCTTTGCATCCGCCCAGGGAGACGCGATCTCACGCGGCAACCCCGAGCTGACCCCCGATCACCTGCTGCTGGCCCTGCTCGACCAGGAGAGCGGCGTCGCGCCGCGCATCCTCGAGAAGGCGGGCACGAACGCCGGCGAGGTGCGCGCGGCCGCCGAGGCGCGGCTGGGCGCGCTGCCCCGGATCGAGGGCGCCCAGCAGTCGCCCACCGCCAGCCGCGCGCTGCGCGAGGCGCTCGAGCGCTCGTTCTCCGAGGCCGAGGCGCTCAAGGACGAGTACGTCGCCGTCGAGCACTTCCTGCTCGCGCTGGCCGACGGCGCCGGCCTCGACCGGGCCGCCATCATGAAGGCGATCGTCGAGGTGCGGGGCGGCCGCAACGTCACCTCGGCCGATGCCGAGAACACCTACGAGGCGCTGGCCAAGTTCGGCCGCGACCTGACCGAGCTCGCCGAGCGCGGCAAGCTCGACCCGGTCATCGGCCGCGACGAGGAGGTGCGCCGCGTCATCCAGGTCCTGAGCCGGCGCACGAAGAACAACCCGGTGCTGATCGGCGAGCCCGGCGTCGGCAAGACCGCGATCGTCGAGGGCCTCGCCCAGCGCATCACCTCGGGCGACGTGCCGGAGGGCCTGCGCGACCGGCGGGTGTGGGCGCTCGACGTCGGCTCCCTGCTGGCCGGCTCGAAGTACCGCGGCGAGTTCGAGGAGCGAATGAAGGCGGTCCTGGCCGAGATCAGCGCCTCCGAGGGCCAGATCATCCTCTTCATCGACGAGCTGCACACGATCGTCGGCGCGGGCGCCGCGGAGGGCGCCGTCGACGCCGCCAACATGCTGAAGCCGATGCTCGCCCGCGGCGAGCTGCGCGCGATCGGGGCGACCACGCTCGACGAGTACCGCAAGCACATCGAGAAGGACGCCGCGCTCGAGCGCCGCTTCCAGCCGGTGATGGTGGGCGAGCCGAGCGTCGCCGACACGGTCGCGATCCTGCGCGGCCTGAAGGAGCGCTACGAGGTGCATCACGGCGTTCGCATCTCCGACGACGCGATCGTCGCCGCGGCCGTGCTGGCCGACCGCTACATCACCGACCGGTTCATGCCCGACAAGGCGATCGACCTCGTCGACGAGGCCGCCTCGCGGCTGAAGATCGAGATCGACTCCATGCCGGTCGAGATCGACACCGTCCGCCGCCGCATCGTCCAGCTCGAGATCGAGCAGGCGGCGATGGCGAAGGAGACGGCCGAGGCGGCCGTGGAGCGGCGCGAGGCCATCGCCGAGGAGCTCGCCAATCTGCGCGAGGACCTCCACGGCAAGGAGGCCGAGTGGCTGGCCGAGAAGGAGTCGATCGAGCGCGTCCGCGGCCTCAAGGAGGAGATCGAGTCGATCCGCGGCGAGGCCGAGCGGGCCCAGCGCGACGGCGACTACCAGCGCGCCGGCGAGCTCACCTACGGGCGCCTGCCCGAGGCCGAGCGCGAGCTCGAGGCCGCGGCCCAGGCGCTCGACGAGCAGCAGGACGGCTCCGCGATGCTGAAGGAGGAGGTCTCGTCCGAGAACGTCGCCGAGGTGGTGGCGAGCTGGACCGGGATCCCCGTCCACAGCCTGCTCGAGGGCGAGATGGAGAAGCTCGTCCACATGGAGAGCCGCCTGCACCAGCGCGTCGTCGGCCAGGACGAGGCGGTCACGGCCGTCGCGAACGCGATCCGGCGCTCGCGGGCCGGCCTGGGCGATCCCGACCGGCCGATCGGCTCGTTCATCTTCCTCGGCCCGACCGGGGTGGGGAAGACCGAGCTCGCGAAGGCGCTGGCCGAGTTCCTGTTCGACTCCGAGCGGGCCATGGTCCGCATCGACATGTCGGAGTACATGGAGAAGCACTCCGTCGCGCGCCTGGTCGGCGCGCCGCCCGGCTACGTCGGCTACGACGAGGGCGGCCAGCTGACCGAGGCCGTGCGCCGGCGGCCCTACTCCGTGGTGCTGCTCGACGAGATCGAGAAGGCGCACGCGGACGTGTTCAACATCTTGCTGCAGCTGCTCGACGACGGTCGCCTGACCGACGGCCAGGGCCGCACGGTCGACTTTCGCAATACGATCGTCATCATGACCTCGAACGTCGGCTCCGAGTTCATCTATCGCGGCGGCGACGACGCGCTCGTGCGCGAGCGGGTCGACGAGGCGCTGCGCGACACATTCCGTCCCGAGTTCCGAAACCGCGTCGACGAGGTGGTCATCTTCCAGCGCCTGTCGCGCGAGCAGCTGACCGAGATCGTCGAGCTCCAGGCCGGCGGACTGCGCGGCCGGCTGGCGAGCCGCCGGGTCGAGCTCGAGCTGACCGACGAGGCCAGGCGCGTCCTGGTCGACCACGGCTACGACCCCGCCTACGGCGCCCGGCCGCTCAAGCGCACCGTCCAGCGCGAGCTCGAGAATCCGCTCGCGATGATGGTGCTCCAGGGCGAGGTCGGCGAGGGCGACACCGTCGTCGTCGACGCCGCCGACGACCAGCTCGAGATCGCCGTGCGGCGCTCCGCGGTCGCGGCCGCGTGAGCGACACGCCCCAGACGCGGACGCCGATGTCCGACCTGTTCGCCTCGGCGGTGCACCGGTTCGGCTCGGTCTGGGCCGATCTGGTGGTCGGCGCCGTCGCGGCCCTCCTGGGCGCGACGGTGCCCGTGGTCCTCGTGCGGGCGACGGGCGGGACGCTCGCCGAGACGATCGTGGTCGCCTTCTTCGCCTACGCGATCGCCTACTTCTGCCTGCTCGGCTGGGTGGTGCTGCGGGGGCTCCCCGAGCCGGCGCCGCGGCGGCGGGTGGTGTGGACGTACATGACCGGGGTCCTCATCGGCATCCTGTGCGGCGCGATCGTGCTGATCCTCTCGACCTACGCCGTCGTCGTGCTGCCGATCTTCCTCTTCGCCGTGCCCGCGATCGCCGCGGGCGACGTCGGCCCGGCCGGCGCCATCACCCACTCGGTCGCCCTGGCGGTGCGCAACTTCTCGCGCACGTGGCTGGTGTGGCTGATCATGGTGCTGTTCTCGGCGCCGGTGGTGCTGGCGATGCTCCTGATCGTCTCCGCGTTCGCCGACAACACGACGTCGACGATCATCGGCCTCGCCCTGGCGGCGCCGATCGTGTGGCCCTTCTCGGCTCTTTTCCTGCGCGCCCTCTACGGCGATCTGACGGGCCGTGCGGTGGTCGCGCCGCAGGACCGCACGGCGTAGCGAAAATCGGGGACAGTCCCGACGCCGTGGGGACTGTCCCCATCTTCGGAGCGGATCGGCCTCCAACCACGCATTGCTAGCGTGCTCCGGATGCGGCGCCGGACCATCCTCACCATCGGCGCGGCAGTGGTCCTGCTTCTCGTGGTCGGGGCGGCCGCCGCCTACTGGGTCGTCAACCGGCGCACGGCGGACGTGCACAACGGGGACAAGCTCCCGTTCACGCTCACGTCCGACCCCACGACCAGCACGCCGCCGTCGACCAAGACCGGCCCGAACGGGAAGCCCTTCGGCCCGTCGTGGCCGGTCTACGGGCTGAGCGACGCGCGTACCCGCGACGCGTCCTCGGACACCGCAATCCATCCGCCGTACCACGTCCAGTGGAAGGCGGCGGTCGGCTTTCTGGAGTACCCACCCGTCTACGCGAAGGGGGTGCTCTTCACGTACGCAAACGGCGGATACGTGAGCGCCTGGAACATCTTCACGGGCAGGCACCTGTGGTCGCGCAGCGTCCTTCCCAAGAACAGCGGGCTGCTGGGCCAGGGGTCGCCGGCCATCCACGCCGGCGTGCTCTACCTCGGCGCCCGCAACGGCCACATCTACGCGCTCTCGGCCAAGACCGGCCGCACGATCTGGAACACGTACGTCGGCGCGACCATGGAGTCGTCGCCCGCGTTCGACTCCCGGTTCCTCTACATGGCCGACCAGAACGGTGTCGTGCGCGCGCTCTACCTCGGGAACGGCCATGTGGCCTGGTCGTTCCATGCCGGCGGCGAGGTCAAGCACGGCCCGGCGGTCGTCGGCGGGAAGGTCTACTTCGGCGACTACGGCGGGGCGATGTACTGCCTGCAGGCCTCGAACGGGCACCAGATCTGGCGCAGCACGACCGACGGACTCTCGTCCGGCCTGCGGTCGGGCAACTTCTTCTCGACGCCGGCGGTCGCCTACGGCCGCGTCTACATCGGGAACACGGACGACAAGGTGTACTCGTTCGTCGCCGCCACCGGCCAGGTGGCCTGGACGTACACGATGCCGGACTGGGCATACGGCTCGCCGGCGGTCTCCAACGGGCGCGTCTACGTCACGAGCTTCAATGGCACGTTCGCGGCGCTGAACGCGCGCACCGGAGCGGTGCTCTGGTCGCACGACCTCCCCAACGGCACCCTGGCGTCGCCGGTCGTCATCGGCAAGTACGTGTACGTTGCCGATCTCGGCCCCAAGAGCGGAAAGGGACGCGTCACGGCCTACAACCCGACCAGCGGACGCCTGGAGTGGCAGTTCAACGACGGCAAGTACGCGACCCCCATCGCCGCAGCCGGCCGCCTCGTCGTCTCCGGCGCCACCCACGTCTACGTGCTGCGCCCACTGAAGTGAGCGCGGGTGAATAGCCAGGCGATCGCGGCTTTCGTGGCGGCGGCCGGCCTGGGGATCCTGCTGGTCGTCCGTGACCCGACCGCGCGCCGGGTCGCGGCCGTCCTGTGGGTCGGCGGCACGGTCGTCCTGGCGGTGCGGCTGCTGCACACATCGGTCGACCGGGCCGGCACGCTCGTCTCGGACCATCCGGTGTTCGTCGTGCCCGCGGCCGTCGTCGCCGTCGCGTTCCTGGTCGCCGTCGGCGTCGCCTTCCACCGCTGGCCGTGGGCGTTCGCCATCGCCTGCGTCCTCGCGGCGCCCGCCCGCATCCCCGTCCACTTCGGCTCGCAGGACGCGAAGCTCCTGCTGCCGCTCTACGGCGTCCTGGCTGCCGGCGCGCTGGCCACGCTTTACGACATCGCCCGCGCCCGCGAGCCGGAGCTGCCGTCGTCGGGGCCGGCCCTGCCGGCCCTGCCGCTCGCCGTCTTCACCGCGTTCTCGGCCCTGTCGTTGGCATGGACCGTCGACCTGCACCAGGGCGCCGTGACGATGCTCTTCTTCTACCTGCCGTTCGCCTTCATGGCGATGCGGATCGGGCAGCTCGGGTGGAGCCCGGACGGCCTGCGCGCGGCCTTCACGGCGCAGGTGGCGCTGGCGGTGCTCTTCGCGGCGGTGGCGCTGTGGCAGGAGGTCACCCACCACATCTTCTGGAACCCGAGCATCGGCGTCTCGAACGCCTACCGGTCGTTCTTCCGGGTGAACTCGCTCTTCTGGGACGCGAGCGTGTACGGCCGCTTCATGGCGGTCACCCTCGTCCTCTGCGTCGGCGTGGCCGTCTACCGGGGCATGACCGTGCCGCTCGGGGCGGCGATGGCCTTCATGTTCGCGGGTCTCTACTTCACCTACTCGCAGTCGAGCTACTTCGCCGTCGCCGCGGGTGTGCTCGCGGTCGGGACGGGCCTCTGGTCGCGCCGGGTCACGATCGCGCTCGTCGTCGCCGGCGCCGCCGGGCTGCTCGCGGTGGTCGCCGTCGCGCTGCGCGGGAACTCCGCGAATCGGGTGTCGGACGAGCGCTCCCACCTGATCCGGCTCGGCTGGCGCGTCATCCGCCACCATCCCGCCTTCGGCGCGGGCCTGAGCGGCCTGCCGAAGGCGGCCGTCGCCGGCACCGCCCACCCGTTCCGGGTCAAGGGCGCCGCCTCCCACACGACGCCCGTCACCGTCGCCGCCGAGCTCGGCCCGATCGGCTTTGCGCTCTACCTGTGGGTGCTCGGCGCCATCACCGCCGCCGGCGCCCGCATACGCGGCGCCGGGCCGGTGCCGCGCGTGCTGCTCGCCGCCCTAGTCGCCATCTTCGCAAGCTCCCTCTTCTACGACTCGTTCTTCGAGGACCCGTCGATGTGGCTGCTGGTCGGGTTCCTGGCCGGGACGTCGATGGCGGCGGCGGGGAAGACGCGGCCGGCGGCCGGCGCGTGAACGCCTCGACGATCGCGATCGCCTCCTGCCTCGTGCTGATCCCCGGGCTGGGCGCGACGCTCGCCGCCTACCCGCCGGGCCGGGTGGGGCCCGTCACCCGGCTCGCGCTCATGTTCGGGCTCGGCTACGCCGTCGTCGGCATCACCGCCCTCGTGCTCGTGATCGTGCACGGCCTGCAGCCGGTCACCTTCTTCCCCCTGCTGGCGGTCGTCACCGTCGGCCTCTGGGCCTTCGGCCTGCGCCGTGGCGGCGCCCGCGCCCACTGCACAGCGCTGCGGGACGAAGTGTCGGCCGACCGCTGGGCGCTCGCGGCCGGGACGATCGTGTTCGTCGCCATCGCGGTCGTGCGCCTGCGCAGCTCGCCGCTGCTCAACTTCGAGATGTTCGGGCCCTGGCGCTACTGGGCCGACGGGCTCGAGATCGCCGACGCCGGCCGCGTCCCCGCCGAGACCCTGCAGTGGGGCTCGACCTGGACGCCGACCGTCTCGAAAGTCGTTCTGAACAGCTACCACGCGGCCCTCTCCTACGCGATCGGGCGGGCGCCGCTGCCGGCGATGGGGGCGCTGCTCTGGCTGGCGTCGACCGGCCTCGCCGCCGGCCTGTGGGCGCTCGGGCGCGAGCTCGGCCTGCGCCGCCTGGCCCCGCTCCTGCCGCTGCTCACCCTGGTCGTGCTCGACGACGAGCTGCATCGAAACCTCGACGTGTACACGGCCGAGAACGTCGGCCGCATGGTGGCGGTGTGCGCCCTCGTCCTGGGCGTGCGGGCGCTGCGCGACCGGGACGGCTGGATGGAGCCGCTGCTCGCCGCACTGCTCTTCGGCGCCGGCTTCGCCACCCACGGGGTGCCGGTCGTGGCGCTGATGGTGGCGATGGCCTGGTACGCCATCGCCCGCGGCCTGCTCGACCGGGCCTGGCGGCCGATCCTCGCGCGGCTCGTCGTCGTCGCCGCGGCGGCCGTGGCGCTCACGGTCGCCATCCTGTTCGCGTCGGGCGGGTCGATCGGCTTCCAGGGCGCGTCGGGGAACAGCTCGTACGCCTCGTTCGGCCACGGCGTCGACCCCACCGCGTCGCTCCTTGCCGGAACGGTGCGCCACTCGCCGGCCGACCACGGCCACTGGTACGTGCGGCCCGAGGCGATCATGGACGACTTCACCGAGAGCGCGACCACGCTCAAGGACGCGCCGACATGGCTCGTCTGGCTGCTCCCGATCGGCGTCTGCGTCGTGGCCGTCGTCGTCCTGCGCCGCTTCCCGCGCGACCTCGCGCCACTTGGCATCGTCGCCGCCGGCACAGCGGCCACGCTGCTCGCGGTCGCCTTCCTGTTCTCGTATCGCTACCGCACCCAGATCCCGGGCCGGTTCGGCATCGACCGCGAGTTCGACTACCTCCCCCTCGTCCTCGTCCTGGCGGCGCTCGGCCTGGCCGAGGCGGCGCTCGTGCGGCTGCGCAGGGTGCGGGGCTGGATCCCGGTCGCGGTGCTGGCGGCGGTCGTCGTCGTCCCGGCCGTGGCCGTCGGCGCCACCGCCGGGCCGGCCCGGCAGGGCTGGCAGCAGAACGGCCGCGACTCGGTCGCCGTGCTCGACTGGGTGGACGAGCACGCCCCGTGCGGGGCGCGCATCCTGCCTGACCGCGTGACGCTCGGGACGTTCGCCGCCGCCACCGGCCGCGTCAGCGTCGTCGAGGGGATGGGGCCGTACCTGCGCCCGGAGATGCTGCACACCGTGCTCGGGCTCGTGCTGCGGACGCACCGCTTCTTCGAGGACCCGGCCGGCGGTGAGGCGCTGCTGCACCGCCTCGGCGTCGACGAGGTGCTGGTCGTGAAGGGCGTTCGCATCGGCAGCATGGTGGGCACGCTCGAATCCGGCGTCGATCCGGCCGCGTTCCGGTCGGTGCCGTACCTGCGCCTGGTCCATTCCAGCCCCGTGCTCGACGTCTACCAGGTGCGCGGCGCGGCCGGCGGGAGTTTCCCCGACCCGCGGTCGATGGCCGGCTTCCACTGCGACCGCGGCGCGGTCCCGGGGGGCTAGCTCAGAAACTCGAGCACGCGCGCCATGAGCAGCCGCGTCGCCTCGGGGTCGTACGAGGGCAGGCTCGAGTCGGCGAAGTAGTGCTGAGCGCCCGGGTAGAGGAACAGTTCGGCGTCGTCCGCCGCCGCGACGATCTCCCGGGCCGCGTCGATGTCGCCCTCGCCGGTGAAGACCGGGTCGCGGTCCATGCCGTGGATCTGCGCCGGGACGTGCGGCGGCCAGGCGCCGAAGAACTCCGTCGGGACGCACGCGTAGAAGAACAGGCCTCCGCGGGCGCCCGGACGGGTCTGGGCCAGCCGCTGCGCGGGCAGCACGCCGAGCGAGAAGCCCGCATAGACGAGCTCGTCGGGCAGCGGCTCGACGGCACGCGCGCCCCGCGACAGGATCTCGTCCGGGAACCCGAGCTCCTGGGCGTACGCCATCCCGTCGTCGATCGTCGCGAACGTTCGGCCCTCGAAGAGATCCGGCGTGTGGACGGTGTGCCCGGCCGCCCGCAGCTCGTCCGCGAACCCGTGGAACCCCGCCGTCTGGCCGACCGCGGAGTGGAAGAGGACGACCTCCGCCATCGGCTAGGCGTAGTAGGCGGCGGCGATGTCGGCGGCGAGGCCGGCGTTGTCGATCAGCAGGCGGCGGTTGGCGATGAGCGAGCGGCCGTCCGTCGCCGCATGCAGCCGCGCCAGCACCCACGGCGTGACGGCCGGCCCGGCCACCCCGTCCGCCTCGGCCTGCGCGAGCGTCTCCTCGACCAGGAACTCGGTTTCCTCCGGCGGCAGCGCCACCTCCTCGGCGACCGGCTGCACGACCAGCAGGCCGGTGCGGCGGGCGAAGCCCCAGTGGGCGGCGGCGGCCGCGGCGACGGTCTCGGCGTCGTCGGCCCGGTCGGCCAGGTTGTGCGAGCTCTCCGTCACGTAGAAGAGCGGGAAGGTGTCGGTGCCGAAGCCGATCACCGGCACCCCTCGGGTCTCGAGCAGCTCGAGCGTGGCGGGGATGTCGAGCAGCGACTTCGCCCCCGAGCAGACGACGCAGACCTCGGTACGGCCGATCTCGGTCAGGTCGGCGGAGACGTCGAACGTGCGCTCCCATCCGCGGTGCACGCCGCCGATCCCGCCGGTGGCCATGAAGTGGATGCCGGCCATCGCGCACACCGCCAGGGTGCCGGCAACGGTCGTCGCGCCGCTCTGGCCGGAGACGGCGCAGGTGGCCAGGTCGCGGCCGCCCACCTTGCGCACGTCGTCGTCGTGCGCGAGCCGGTCGATGGCGGCGTCGTCGAGGCCGACGCGGACGGCGCCGTCGAGCACCGCGATCGTCGCGGGGATCGCGCCCGCGTCGCGCACGCGCTGCTGGGCCTCGCGGGCGGCGTCGGGGCCGATGTCCGGCGGCAGGCCCTGGGCGATGACCGACGACTCGAGCGCGACGACGGGCTGGGAGCGGATCAGCGCCCGCTCGACCTCGGCCGTCATCTCCATCAGCCCCGACGGGTGGGGAGGCGTCACGCGATCAATGGCGCGGGTTCCTGCAACACGGTGCGGATGCTACACTCGAAGGCCGTGTCCAGCGTTGAGCCTGGTGTAGCTGCGCCGGTTACCTGCGCCAATCATCCGAAGGTCGAGACCGGCGTGTCCTGCTCGACCTGCGGCAAGCCGATCTGCCCTGACTGCATGGTGCCGGCCGCCGTCGGCATCAAGTGCCGCGAGTGCGCCCGCCAGCCGCGGTCGGCGCGCGTCACGCTCCACGCCGACAAGGCCGTGCGCGCCGTGCTGGTGGCCCTGGGAGCGGGCACGGCGATGGGGGTCGTCCTCGCCTACGTGGGCAGCTTCAACGTCGGGTTCTTCACGTTCATCCTGGCGTACTTCGTCGGCATCGCGGCCGGCCGGGCCACGCTCTGGGGCGCCGGCTACTTCCGCGGGGGCTCGACCGCCTGGATCGCGGCCGGCGGCGCGGCCTGGGCCTACGTCATCGCGGGCGTCGTGATCGCGGCCTCGGTCGGCGGGAGCCCGAAGGCCTACGTCCAGGTCGTGGGCCTCCTGGTCGCCGCCTTCTTCGCCCACCGAGAGGTGTCGTGAGCGACTCCCGCTCGGAGCGCCGCCGCGGCCGCCGCGGCGTCGTGCGGTCGTTCGTGGTCGGCGGGCTCGTCGGCGCGGCCGCCGCGGTGGTCGCGCCGCGGCTGCGCAAGGGGCGCGCCCCGGCGGTGCGGCCCGTGGCCGGGCTCGAGGCCTTCGAGGGCGCGCCGTGCTGGCAGCACGACGCGGAGCACGCTTCCGCCTCGGGCGAATAGGCGCGGTCTGTAGTATCCGCCGCCGTGCCCCGGGCGCTCGTCACCGGAGGCGCCGGGTTCATCGGCTCGGCGCTGGTTCGCGCGCTCGCCGCGGCGGGCTTCGACGCGCGCGTCCTGGACGACCTCTCGTCGGGCAACCCGGCCAACCTCGAGGGCACCGGCGCCGAGCTCGTCACGGGCGACGTGCGCGACCTCGACCTGGTGGTCGGCGCGGCCCGCGGCTGCGACGTCGTCTTCCACCTGGCGGCGGGGGCCGGGGTGGTCGAGTCGATGAACGATCCGCTGACGAACTTCGACCAGAACGGCCGCGGCACGCTGACGGCGCTCGAGGCGGCCCGCCGGGCGGAGGTGCCCCGGCTCGTCTTCTCGTCGTCGAACGCCCCGCTGGGCGAGAACGCCTACCCGGCCAGCGAGGACAAGCCGGTCGCGCCGCTCTCGCCGTACGGCGCCTCCAAGGCCACCGGCGAGGCGTACTGCTCGGCCTTCCACGGCGCGTACGGCATGGACGCTGTCGTCGTGCGCTTCTCGAACGCCTACGGGCCGCGCTCGGCGCACAAGGGCAACGTCATCCCGATGTTCATCCGCCGGATACGGGCCGGCGAGGAGCTCGTGCTCTACGGCGACGGCAGCCAGACGCGCGACTTCGTGTTCTGCGAGGACCTCGCCAGGGGCCTCGTCGCCGCGGCGACGACACCGGGCGTGGGCGGCCAGATCTTCCAGCTCGCGAGCGGCGTCGAGACGAGCCTGGCCCGCCTGATCGAGCTGATCGGCGAGACCGCCGGCGAGACGCCGCGGGTGCGCCGGGAGCCGCCCCGCCAGGGCGAGATCCAGCGCAACTACTCGCTGATCGACAAGGCGAAGACGGTGCTGGGGTACTCGCCTCAGGTCGAGCTGCGAGACGGCCTGCAGCGCACCTGGGACTGGTTCGCGTCTACCTGAGCCAGGCGCGGACGAGGGCGTTCGCGAACCCCATGCCGTAGCGGAAGTGGGGCGGCTTCTTGGACGTTCCGGAGAGGCGGCTCGAGACGGTCACCGGCACCTCGATCGTGTGCAGGTGCTTCTTCGATGCCTCGACGATGAACTCCGAGTTGTGGAACTGGTCCTGGCGGAACTCGAGCCCGCGCAGCGACTCGGTGCGCACGGCCCGGTAGCCGCAGGCCGGGTCGGTCACCCGGCTCCACGTCAGAATCGAGAGCAGCTGGGCGAAGAGGCGGATGCCCATCTCGCGGGCGGCGTGAGAGGGGTCGGCGTCGCCGAGCACCCGCGAGCCGTTCACCACGTCGGCCTTGCCGTCGGCGATCGGCTGCACGAGCCGGGAGAGCTCCGAGGGCTGGTGCTGGCCGTCCGCGTCCATCGTGACGACGATCTCGGCGCCGGTGGCGAGCGCCAGCCGGTAGCCGGTGCGGAGGGCCGCGCCCTGGCCGCGGTTGAGCGGCAGGCGCACGGCCGCGGCCCCGGCCTCGCGGGCGCGGTCGGTCGTCGCGTCGGCCGAGCCGTCGTCGACGACGATCGCGTGCAGCGGATAGCCGCACACCATCGCCGGCAGCGAGTCGAGCACGTGGACGATGTTGTCCGCCTCGTTGTAGGCGGGGATGACGGTGGCGACGCCGCCCGCGAACTGCTCCGGATGGCCGGTGGCGCGGAACTGCTCGAGCGCCAGGTTCTCGATCAGGCGGGTGAGGTCGCGGCGCGACTTCTCGCCCCGCCCGGCCAGCGAGAACGCGAACAGGTAGAGCACGCCCACGGCGAGCACCGTGGCGCCCATGATCTGGTGGCCGCCGCCCTTGCGGAACGACAGCTCGTCGAACGTCCACTGCAGCGCGCCGGGCTCCAGCGAGAAGATCAAAAGCGGGAGCGTGAAGACGCCCAACCGGACGAGCAGGTCGCCGTTCCCGATCCGCCCTCGCCGATATGCGTAGACCGTGAGCGCCGCGAACACGAGCGCGGCCACGAGGCCGGCTGTGCGAAGCGGTGTCACCGGGGCGCCTCCATCACGAGGCCGGCTGGCCCACCGGCGGCGCGGGCCGCCACTGGGTGCTGGGGGCGATCACGTCGGAGATGACGCGGTCGCGGTAGCGCTGGATGACGCCGAGCGTCGACTCGATGAGGTTCTCGGACAGGAGCGTCGGCTCGAGGCCCAGCGACGGCAGCTTCGTGTGCACCGGGTTGTAGTAGTGCTCCTCGAGCTCGAACCGCGGGTTCTGGAGGTTGTCGATCGTGACCGTGATCCCGACCTCCGCGCCGGCCTGCTTGACCTTCTCGGCCAGCTCGGCGACGGTGAACGTCTCGGTGAACTGGTTGAAGACGCGGTACTCGCCGGCGCCGGCCGGGTTGTTCGCGGTCAGCTCCACGCACTGGAGCGTGTCGACGATGTTGAGGAAGCCGCGCGTCTGGCCGCCGACCCCGTAGACGGTCAGCGGGCGGCCGACGACGGCCTGGACGCAGAAGCGGTTCAGCGCCGTGCCGAACGCCTCGTCGTAGTCGAAGCGGGTCAAGAGCCGCTCGTCGAGCTTGGCCTCGGGCGTCTCGATGCCGTACACGACGCCCTGGTTCAGGTCGGTCGCGCGCAGGCCCCAGACGCGGCAGGCGAAGTGGATGTTGTGGCTGTCGTGCACCTTCGAGAGGTGGTACAGCGAGCCGGGCATCTTCGGGAACGGCAGGACGTCGGTGCGGCCGTTGTGGGTGATCTCGATGAAGCCCTCTTCGATGTCGATGTTCGGCGTGCCGTACTCGCCCATCGTCCCGAGCTTGATCAGGTGGGCGGTGGGCGCGTGGTCGCGCATCGCCCACAGGAGCTTCAGCGACCCGACGACGTTGTTCTGCTGCGTCGTCACGGCGTGGTCGACGCTGCGCATCGACCAGGGGGCACTCGGCTGCTCGCCGTAGTGGATGATCGTGTCGGGCTGGAAGTCGATCACCACGTCGGCGGCGAGGGTGTCCTCGGCCAGGTCGCCAACGTACGACGTGATCCGCTTGCCGGAGACCTCGCGCCACGCCTCGATGCGCTCGTCGAGCGACACGATCGGCGTCAGGGAGTCTCCCCCCATCTCGTCGACCCAGCGCCTGCGGGCGAAGTTGTCGACGACCGCGACCTCGTGGCCCTTGCCCGAGAACCGCATCGCGGTCGGCCAGCCCAGGTAGCCGTCGCCGCCGAGGATCAAGACTCGCATACGCGTCACTCCGTACGTTCGTGGTGGAATCGTGCGGCCCCTCCGACCGCGGGCCCGTAACGATAGCCGGAATGCTATCGGCGGCGGCCGATAGCGGTCGCCGCCACCGTCGCCAAGGGCCGGCGGCCCTTGGTTAGCATGCCCGCCGTGCATGCGCGCAGGCTCGAGCTGGCCGCCGTGGCCGCCATGGCCGCCGGCCTGCTCCTCGCCCGCGGGCTGGGGCTCGACGCGATCGCGACGTGGTTCGCCTTCGGGCTCGTCCTCATGCTGCCGGGGTGGCTGGCGCTGCGGGCGCTCGAGCTCGAGGGCGACCTGGGCCGGGCCGGGTGCGCGCCGGTCGCGGCGGCGCTCGGGCTTGTCGCGTGGGGGCCGCCGCTCGCGCTCGCCTACCTGTTTGGCCTCCCGCTCGGCTTCGTGATCGCGGCGGTCGCGTGCGAGATCGCCGCCCTGGTCGTCGCCGTCCGCCGGCCGCCGGCGCTGCCCGCGGCGGGCTGGTGGGAGATCGCGGCCGGCTCCGTCGGCATCGTCGCCTTCGCCTACCTGGGCTGGCGCCTATCGCTGCCCGTGGTCGGCGACGGGCTGTTCCACGTCGGCCTGATGCGCAAGCTGGAGGACGTCTCGGAGATCTCGTTCGGGAGCGTCTCGCCGTTCTTGCACGGCCCCGCCAACGCGGGCTACGCGTTCCCGATCATGCACGCCGCCCTGGCCTCGGTCGCCCGGCTCGCGGGCACCGATCCGGTGACGGCGTTCCGCGACGTCCAGCCGTTGTGCGCAGGTCTTACGATCGTGTCGGCGTACGCCCTCGGCAAGGCGCTCACCGGCCGGCGCGGGATCGGCATGCTCGCCGCCATCTTCGTCGCCTGGGACCTGTGCTCGCTCCTGAACGGGCTCGTCATCCAGATCAACCAGCCGGCGCCGTTCTCGGTCTGGGTGCTGACGCCGGCCGTGCTGATCCTGTTCCTGCTCGAGATCGGCCGCGTCCGCCGGGCCGCGCCCGCCACCGCCGCGGCGTTCGTCTCGATCGCCCTGGTGCACCCGACATACGCCATCCCGGCGCTCGTGCTGGCGGCGGGCATCCTGGCGGGGGCGTGGCTGGCCGGCGGCCGCCAGGTGCGCACGCCGGCACTGACGCTGGCCGGCGCGACCGTCCTGATCGGCGCGATCTCGCTGTGGATCTACCTCGTCGCCATCCACGGCGGCCGCCGCCACCCGGTGCTGTCGCACCCCGACGAGTTCCTGCTGCACGGCCGCCGGGCGCTGCTGATGTACCCGTGGGCGCCGGTGTTCGCGCGCGGGTACGTGCTGGCCGCGATCCTGCTCCTGGTCGTCGTCGCCCGCTACCGGCGCCTGCTGCCGCTGGCCGCATCGAGCGTCGCGCTGCTCCTGCTGCTGCTCGTGCCGGGGGTGAACACCGTGGTGATGCTGGCGGTCGGGATGGGCCAGTTCCACCGCTTCTGGCAGCCGCTCACCTGGCCGGTCGTGGCCGCGGCCGGCGCGTGCATCGTGGCCGCGGCACTGGGCCGGTGGACGTGGCCGGTGGCGATCGCACTCGCGCTCGGCCTGCACGACGTGCGCGGCGTCGACTGGGTGTGGCACACGCCCACCAGCGTGCTCGTCGTCGCCGCGCTCGCCGCCGTCCCGCTGGCGCTGTGGAAGCCGGCCCGCCAGGCGCCGGTGCTGTCGGTGTCACCGGCGGCGGTGGCGCTGGTGATCGCCCTGCTGGGGCCCTGGGTGTGGCACTGGGGGCCGGTGGTGCGCACCTCTGCCGAGGCCGGGCCGTACCGGCGGGAGCCGGCGTTCGAGACGGTGCGGATCACGCCCGGCGTCGTGCGCGCGTTCCGCGATCTGCCCGGGCCGGCGCCGGTCGTGCTCGGCGACCCGCAGCGGCTGTTCGAGCTCTTCGCGTTCGCCGACATCCGCGCTGCGGTGCTGCCCGAGGCGCGCACGCGGGCGGTGCCGAAGCTGGACGAGGCCTCGCGCAACCACCTCGGCCAGACCTTCTTCTCGCTCGAGACGACGAACGCGCGCCGCAACCAGATCCTGCACCGGCTGCATGTCGGCTACGTGCTGCTCGACCTGCGCGACCAGCCGCCCGACGTGCTGCGCCGCATCATGGCCGACCCGGCGCTCGTGTCCGTCTACCGCGACCCGCCGGACGTGCCGGATCACCTGGGCCGGTTCGAGATCCTGCGCGTGAAGGACGCGACGGCCGACCGCTCCGCCGCCGGCAGGCCTGCGGGCAGCAGCACGGCGTAGGCGATCGCGCCGGCGGCGGTCGTCGCCGCCGCGACCACCCACCAGGGGTGCGAGTCGGTCACGGCCCGGGCGGCCCAGGCGGCGGCCAGGCAGCCGGCCGCGGGGAGCGCGAGCCGGCCGTAGGCGGCGTCGAACGGCTGGACGCCGACGCGGCGGTACACCTGCGCCAGGCGGACGAGGTTGACCAGCACGAGGGCGGTGGCGGAGGCGGCGGCGGCGCCGGCCGGCCCCTCCGCCGCGGCGAGCGGGATCGCAAGCCCGAGGAGCACGGCCGCCGCGAGGACGTTGTCGGCCAGGTCGAGCCCGGTGAACCCGGCCATCACGAGCACGAACGCGACGCCGCCGGTGGCGACGTTCACCGTCTGCCCCACGAGCATGATCCGAAGCGGCGTCGACCCGACGGCATACCCTGGCCCGAAGGCCTGGAGCGCCTGCGGCGCGGCCACGAAGAGCACGATCGCCAGTGGCAGCGTCGCCGCCAGCGCCCAGCGGGTGGCGCGTTTGAAGAGCGCGTCGAGCCGCTCGCGCTGGCCGCGTGCGTGCAGGTCGGCCGCGAACGGCGAGAAGACGAGGTTCACGGAGGTGAGGAAGAGCAGGATCAGCTGCGAGATCCGCGCGGCGGCGGCGTAGGCGTCGAGGCTGCGGCCCGAGTCGTAGTGGGTGAGCACGAAGAGGTCGCCCCAGAAGAGCGCCTGCGCCAGCAGCGCCGACGGCGCCCTCGGCGCGCCGTAGCGCAGGACGGCCGACACCTCGGCGCGCGTCGCCGGCCGGCCCCCGGGCCAGGCCGCCAGCCGCCGCCACATCCACCAGGCCACGACCAGGCCGCCCAGCCAGGAGAGGTCGTAGGCCGCGATGGCCGCCTTCGTCTCGCCGCCGAGCGCGATCGCAATCGCGGCCAGGCCGATCCACGCGATGGGCTGGCCGATCCAGAACACCCACAGCGTCGGCCCCATCTTCTTGAGGCCACGGGTGGCGCCCAGGTAGACGTTCGCGGTCGCGATCAGCGGGAGCGCGGCGGCGCCGACGGCGATCGCCCCGGCCCGGTCGCCGGCCAGCGGCGAGAGCGCCGCCACGATCGCGCCGAACACAACGCCGGCGGCGAGCGCGATGCCGGCACAGCGGTCGACCAGGCTGCGCAGCTGCGTCATGTCGCCCGTGCCGGCGCCGATCGCGACCGCCCGCACCGAGGCCAGATCCATGCCGAAGCGGGCCCCGGCGGCGGCCACGAACGCGAACTGGACGGCGACGGTGACGAGTGCGAGGCCGCCGTGGGGCAGCGACCGCCCCAGCAGCAGCTGGACGCCGAAGGCGGCCACGACGCCGGCCGCCAGGCCGATCACGTTCGCGCCCGTCCCGGCCAGGAGGGTGCGCTCGTCGGTCACGCCGTCGCCGGCCGCCGTCGTCCCGCGGTGCGCAGGCCCGCTACTCGAGGTAGCCCAGCCCGCGCAGGCGCTCCTCGACCTCGCGCTGCTCCTCGTCGGAGAAGACCGCCACCGGCTCCTCCTCCGGGGCGGCCGACCAGCCGGCGTCGGGCTCGACGCCGGCCGCCCGCGAGATCAGGGCGGCAAAGTCGGTGAGCGAGATCTCGGCGCCGTTCGCCGGCCCGGCGCCCGGCCCGGCCGCGACGTAGACACCCTCCGGCCGGTGGTCGCCCGAGAGCCAGTCGGCCTGCTCGACCATCTGCCGCGCGTGGGTCAGCGAATAGAGCGGCGCGGCCTCGAGCAGCAGGTCGGGGGCGCGGTCGAGGTAGGCGCCCTCGAGCGCCTGCTCGCGGGGCACCGCCCGCAGGATGGGGTGCTTGCCGGTGGCGGGGTCGGCGAAGCCCTCGAGCGCGGCGGCCAGCTCGGCGCGGGCCGCGTCGTAGTCCTCGGGCGCGACCGTCCCCTCCGGCTCGCGGCCCCGCAGCGCGAGCGAGACGCCCTCGCCGGTCGAGACGACGCTCGTGTAGGCCCGCGTTCGCTCCCAGTCGATCGGCGCCGTGGGCACGGCCACCTTGCCGTGCAGGCCGAGCTTGTCGTAGGCGACGCGGGCGATCGACCGCACCCGTCCCCAGGCCAGCAGGCTGACGAGCGCCGAGCCGCGGCCCTGGTGCAGGTATCCGAGGTGCTCGAGGACGCGGTTCATGTTCAGCGCCCGCGTGCAGGGCTGGTGGCCGTGGTCGGACATGACGACGACGGTGTCGGACTCGTCGGTGCGCTCGACCAGCGTGCCCAGCTCGCGGTCGAGCAGCCGGTAGACGTCGCGGACGCGGTCGGCCACCGGGGTCGCCGCCGCCCTGGCATGGTCGGGGTGGCCAGGGTGCACGTACTCGAGCAGGCAGTGCTGGATGCGGTCGGGCGAGACGAACACGGCGCAGGCGACGTCCCACTCGTTCGAGTCCATCAGCCGGCGCACCGCCTCGGCCCGGGCCGTCGTCACCTTCTCGACGTCGGCGACGAGGTCGAGCGGGCGGTTGCGAAATGTCGTCCACGAGCCGCCGTTGATCGGCCAATGCAGCTCGGGCCCGGCCTCGGCCGGGTGCGAGTAGACCGCCTTCGGCGGGATCACGCCGCCGGAGATGACGACGCCCTGCACGGGTTGCGGAGGATAGGTCAGCGGCACGTTCAGGAGCAGCACGGTGCGGCCGGCGTCCGATAGCCGCTGCGGCCAGGTCGGCGCCAGGATCGAGCGCGACGAGACCGGCATCCGCCGGGTCTGGCCGGGCTTGTGCTCGAGGATGTCGAAGACGCCGTGCCCGGCCGGGCTGACGCCGGTCAGGAACGACGGCCAGGCCGCCCACGAGTGCGACGGCAGCACGGATCGGGCCACGCCGCGGGCGCCCCGCTCGGCCAGCGCGGCCAGGTTCGGGAGGTCGCCGGCGGCAAGCAGCGGGTCGAGGATTTCCCAGTCGGCGCCATCCCAGCCGACCACGAGCACACGGTTCGACATGGGCGGGCAGGATACCGGCGCCGGTCCGGGAAGAGCACCGGCGGCGCCGCCCGGGCACGCATAATCCGCCTGGATGATCGCCTCCGTCCTGCCCGACTCCGCGACCGTCGCGGACGGCCGCCTGGCCGTCGGCGGCGTTGCGCTGGGCGATCTCGCCGCCCGCCACGGCACGCCGCTGCTCGTCTACGACGAGGCGACCCTGCGGGCCCGGGCGCGGGCGTACCGCGAGGGCCTGGAGGCGTACCCGGGGCCGTCCCGGCTCGCGTTCGCGTGCAAGGCGCAGACGACGGTCGCCGTCCTGCGGGTGCTGCTCGAGGAGGGCCTCGGCATGGACGTCGCCTCCGAGGGCGAGCTGGCCTTCGCCGTCGCCGCGGGGGCGCCCAGCGAGCGGCTGATCGTGCACGGCAACAACAAGTCCGACGCCGACGTCGCCGCCGCGCTCGCCGCAGAGGCGGGGCTCCTGGCCGCCGACCACGACGCCGAGCTCGACCAGATCGAGCGCCTGGCGGCCGCCGCCGGACGCGTCCAGCCGGTGCTCGTCCGGGTGAACCCGGCCATCGATGCGGACACCCACCGCAAGATCGCGACCGGGCACGCCGCCTCCAAGTTCGGCCTCGCCCCTGCCGAGGCGGCGGCGGCGCTGCGCCGCGCGGCCGGGCTCGACCACGTGCGCCCGATGGGCCTGCACGTCCACCTCGGGTCGCAGATCGGGTCGGTCGAGACGTACCTCGAGGCGGCCGCGTGGCTGGCAGCGTTCATCGACCGCGAGGGCCTGGGTGAGCTGCCGCTGCTCGACCTCGGCGGCGGGCTCGCCATCGCCTACGCCGACGGCGACACGGCGCCGGACATCCGCGAGGCGGTCGCGGCCGCCGCGGCCGGCGTGGCCGAGCAGCTGCGCAGCCGCGGTCTGCCGCTGCCGGAGCTGATCCTCGAGCCGGGCCGCTCGATCGCCGGCCCGTCCGGCGTCACGCTCTACACGGTCGGCGCGATCAAGCGCACGGCGGCGGGCGTGACCTACGCGGCGGTCGACGGCGGCATGGCCGACAACCCCCGTCCGGCGATGTACGGCGCCCGCTACCAGGCCTTCGCGGTCGACCGGGCCGGCGATGCGGCGGCGCACACGTACGCGATCGCCGGCAAGCACTGCGAGTCGGGCGATGTCCTGGTCGAGGCCGCCGCGCTGCCCGAGCTGCGGCCCGGCGACGTGATCGCGCTCGCGGCCACGGGCGCCTACACGGCGACGATGGCGTCGACGTACAACGGCCTGCCCCGGCCCGCGGCGGTCATGGTCGCCGACGGCGCCGAGCGCACCGTGGTCGCCCGCGAGACCGTCTCCGACCTGCTTGGGCGTGAACGCTACGAGGCGTAGCGCAGCAGGCCGACGTGGTTCGCCTTGGCGATCGCCTTGGCGTCGTCGAAGCGGTACACGAGCAGGTAGCCGGTCGCCTTCGCCGGCGTCGGGTAGACGAGCGTGCCCGTCACCGTCTTCCCGGGCGGGATCGCCATCTTCAGCAGGTTGTCCGGCACGTTCGCAGTCGCAGCCGCCAGGTAGGGGCTGCCGGCGGCGTTGCGCAGCCAGATCTGGGTCAATCCGACGTGCTCGGGGCTCTGGGTCATGTTCTTCACCGCCAGGGTGACGAGCCCGAAGCTCTTCGTGCCCGGCGGCGGCTTGATCGTGACGCCGGCGACCTTCCCAAGGTCGACGTGCCGCTTCCAGGCCACGCTCTGCACCTTGACGGCGATGTCGTCCAGGCGCAGGACGCTGCCGAGCGGCGCGACCGTGTAGACGCGTCCGTCCTTGTAGGTGACCGTGCCGGACGTGGGCAAGGTGGAGACGCGCTTCGGCCCGGTCGACGAGGCGCTCGAGTCGCCGCCGCCCGACGAGCAGCCGGCCAGGCACGCCGCGACGGCGACGAGCGCGACGAGCCGCGTCACGCCTCGACGTCCTCGACCTGGGTTTGCAGCTCCTTGACCGACAGCCCTTCCATCGAGAGGAACACGAACCCGACGCCGACCCCCAGCAGGGCCTCGATCAGCTGGAGGCCGATCGAGAACGTCAGGGCCAGATTGGCGGGCACACCGTACAGGAGCGTCAGGCTCGTGGCCGTCGCGCCCTGGAACACGCCGAGGTTGCCCGGGGTGATGGGGAAGAGCTGCACCAGGTTCGACGCCAGGAAGACGACGGCGGCGACGCCCAGGCTCTTGTGGATCTCATAGGCGGCGAGGGTGAGGTAGATGCCGGCCATCTGGGCCAGCCAGCTCGAGGTGGCGGTGACGAGGCCGATCGTGAGCAGCTTCGGGCGCTGGAAGATCGCCTGGCCGCGCCGCATCCCCTGCACGACCGACGTGAAGCTGATGCCGAGCAGGTGCCACCAGCGCTCGACGTAGTCCTCGGTGGGCGCCCGCCGCCGGCGCAGGCGCGCCCAGATCTCGATCGCGGCGGCGACGAGCCCGATGAAGATCACGACGCCCGAGAGCACGGCCAGCAGGTTGACCGCCGCCCGCGGTACCGGCACGTAGATGACGACGCCGATCAGCACCGCGACGAGCGTGGCGCCGGAGAGCAGCTGCTCCGTCACGAGGGTGCCGACGACCGGCGATGCGGGCAGCGGGTGGCCGCGGGCGGCCAGCCGGCGGCGGACGACCGAGACGCGGGCGACCTCGCCCAGGCGGGCGAAGAGCACGGTGTTCAGCAGGAAGCCGATGAAGATCGCGGGCACGACATCGCGCATGCCGACGTCGACCGGCTCCTCGCCCTCGACGCGCGGCATCGCGTCGAACGCGGCCTTCCAGGTGAGCGCCTTGAACGCGACCGAGACCAGGTTCGCGACGAGCGCCGCCAGCACGTAGAGCGGGTTGGCGCGGGTGAAGACGTCGGCGACGACGTGCAGGTCGAACTTGCGCGAGAGAGCGACCACGATCGCGATCGCGACGGCCGTGAACGCCGCGGCCCGCGGCACGGTGTTGCGCCTCGGGCGCAGCTCCTCCGCCAGCTCCGACACGGTGACGGGCTCGAGGCCGCGCTCGCGGGCGGTCTGCAGGATCTGGGGCAGGGCCTCGACGGTCTGGGACCGGTCGCCGCCCTCACCGGAGCCGTCGCCGTCGTGCAGGAGCAGGATCGCGCCCGGCTCGAGCACGCGTGCGCAGCGGTCGACGATCACCTCGACGCCCGGCCGGGCGGTATCGAAGATCGACCCGGTCCAGCCGACGATGCGATAGCCCAGGCGCCGCGCCACCGGGGCGACGAACGGCCCCCGGTAGCCGTGCGGCGCGCGGAACAGGTGCGCGACCGACGTCCCGACGGCCTCCGTGACCGCCTCCTCGGCCGCCCGGAACTGGTGCGCGATCGCAGCCGGGCCGGCGAACGTGAGCAGCGAGTGGTCGTCGCCGTGGCTCGCGAGCTCGTGCCCCTCGGCGACGATCCGGCGGACGATCTCGGGGTGGGCGCGGACGTGGCGGCCGAGCACGAAGAACGTGCACCGGGCGCCGGCGCTCGCGAGCGTGTCGAGCACGGCGGGCGTGTGCTCGAAGCTCGGCCCGTCGTCGAACGTGATCGCCACCTTGGGCGAGGGCGACGTGCCGGTGCCGATCACGCGGCCGAACAGGCGCGCGTTGGGCGTGAAGGCCGACCACGCGACGAACAGGAGCAGGAGGACGGCCACGCCCTCGATGACGTCGCCTGCGACACCCCCGACGGCCTGCCCGATCACGGCCGTGACCGCGACCCAGAGCGCCCCGAGGATTACGAAGCGAGTGATGACTTCGCGCTTGCCCATACCGGTTGCTCGCCGGCGAGAAGGTCGGCGTAGTAGGCCTCGAGCTTCGCGGCCACCCGCGGCCACGCGTAGTTTTCGAGCGCGGTGCGGCGGCCCTCGTCCCCCATCCGCGCGCGCAGGTCGGGGTCGTCCAGGAGCTTGCGCAGGGCCGCGGCGTGAAGTTCGGCGGAGTCGCCGGGGTGCACCAGGAATCCTTGCCGGCCCTCCTCCATCAGGAGCTGGAAGCCGCTGATCCGGCTGGCGACCACCGGGCGCCCACAGCTCATCGCTTCGAGCAGCACCATGCCGAACGATGCCCGGTTGCACGGGGTGCAGAACACCGACCCGGACGTGAGGTAGTTCGGGCGGCTGCGGTTCAGGCGCCCGGCGAAGTGCACGAACGGTGCGAGCTCCTCGCCGACCTGGCGGTGGTAGAGCTTGCGCAGCGGGCCGTCGCCGATCACGACGAGCCGCACCCGGTCGCCGCGCTCGCGGTGCAGCAGGCGGAACGCCTCGATCATCGTGTCGAGCCCGTTGCGGGGGTCGAAGCGGCCGCAGAAGACGATGTTCTGGTGGTCGCCCATGAGCTCCGCGACCGGCTCGGCGTCGGGGCTGAAGTGATCGGCGTCGATCCCGTTCGGGATCACGTCGTAGGCGTACGGGTAGTACGGGGCGAGCGAGCCGATGCACGCCTCGCTGACGCAGATGCGGCCGTCGAGGCGCTCGATCCAGGGCCGCGTCCACTCGGCCAGGATGTCCATGCCGGTCGTCTGCGGGAAGACGCTGTGGAAGGTGGCGACGCAGATCGTCTCGTCGGGGCACTGGTCGATCGCCCAGGCCGGGAACGGCGGGTTGTACGGGGCGTGGACGTGGACGACGTCGAAGCCGCGCTCGCGGAAGAGCGCCCGCAGCTGCTGGCCGAGCCGGGGGCCGTACGTGTGCAGCGTCTGGGCGTTGTTGCCCCAGTAGGGGACGAAGAGCGGGATCGCGATCCCCATCCGCACGATCTCGAAGTTCGGCTCCGGCACCTCGAGCGCGTCGTCGGACACCGGCGGCGTGCGCAGCAGGTGGCCCGTGATGACCGTGACCTGGTGGCCGCGGTTGACGAGCTCGCGGGCCTGGCCGTCGACGTGCTCGGTGATCCCCCCGAGCGAGGGGTAGTAGAAGTCCGTCACGATCGCGATCCGCACGGCGCTGATGCTACAGAAGGCATCGCCGCTGGCACTCTCGCCCCGAGTGTGCCAACCGGCCCGGGTTTCGCGTCGGTTGCGTGCGATATACTCGGCTTGCATGCCGATCTACGAGTACCGATGCACGAACGGGCACAGGTTCGAGGTGCTGCAGAAGATCGCCGACGACCCGATCACCGAGTGCGAGGAGTGCGGCGCCCCTGCGACCCGGGTGCTGCACCCGGTCGCGATCCACTTCAAGGGCTCCGGCTTCTACTCGACCGACTACGGCCGCGGCAAGAAGTCGGCCGCGAGCGAGCGCTCCGAGTCCTCGAGCGACGGCAAGTCGTCGGACTCGAAGTCGTCGGACTCCAAGCCATCCGAGTCCGCCAAGAGCGAGCCCAAGAAGGCCGCCGAGGGCTGACGCACCATCCGGGGTCAGACCCCTTTTGGTGCGCACGCGCGCACGGGGCTCCCACTCGATGGTCGCGCACCAAAAGGGGTCTGACCCCGCCTGGTGCAGCTAGTGCACGGTGCAGCCCGGCGCGAACAGCTGGCCGGCCGGGGCGGGCTGGGGCGCCTGCTTGCCCAGGAACATGCCGACCACGGCGGCGTTCTGCTCGCTCGGCTGGAGCACGTCCTGGCCGCCGATCGAGGCGGGCGTCCCGCCCAGGTGGCACTCGAGCGTGCGCGACGCGCGGAACTTGATCCAGCCCATCGCGAGCAGCTCCGGCGCCGAGAGGTCGGTCGCGAGCGGCTTGGCCAGGTCACGGCCGATCGACGGCAGGTTGAAGAGCGACGACGGCGTCACGAGCTGCTTCATCAGCGCCTGCACGACCCGCTGCTGGCGCTCGGTGCGGGTGATGTCGCTGTCGCGCGGGTTGGTGGTGTGGCGGATGCGGGCGTAGGCCAGCGCGTGGCGGCCATCGAGGTGGATCGTGCCTTTCCCGAAGTGCCAGATGAGGCCGTCGAACGGCTGCGACGAGACCACCTTGTAGGGGTTGTAGATCGTGACCCCGCCGAGCGAGTCGATCAGATCCTCGAACCCGGTGAAGTCGACCAGCACCATGTGGTTCACGCCCAGGCCCGTGAACCTGTCGACCGTCCGGATGAGCAGCGGCGGCCCGCCGTAGGCGAACGACGCGTTGATCTTGTTCGTCCCGTGCCCGGGGATCGCAACATCCAGGTCGCGCGGGATCGAGAGCATCGAGATCAGGTGGTGCGACGGGTCGGTGCGGACGAGCAGGATCGAGTCCGACCGCGCGCCCGAGAGCGCGCTCGAGCCGCGGCTGTCCGAGCCCATGATCAGGCTGATCTGGGGGCTCGTCATGATGTTCCCGGCCGGCTGGAGCGCGGCCAGCGTGGCCTTGTTCAGCCGCTTGTTGGCGTGGGCGATCTCGTTCGAGAAGCTGCGGTAGCCCAGGTAGAGCCAGAAGGCGAAGAGCAGGAAACAGACCGGGATCCCGATCGCGAGAATGCGCTTCCAGCGCCGCCGCAGGAAGCGGCGCGGCGGCTGCCCGCCCGGCGTCGCGACCGGCCGGCCGGGAAGCGCGTCGGGGCCGCGGAAGCCCGGCCGCGGCATCCCCTCGGGCGTGCGCGGGCGCGCCGGGGCGGCCGTCCCCGCGCCGCCGCCGCCGCCGAAGTTGAAGCGGGCGGCCTCCGGGTCGTCGCGCCCGGCTCGCCCACCCCGGTACGTGCGGTAGGACTTGGTCGGCTTGGAGTCGGCCACGTCGCTTTAATGGTATCCGCAGTGCCCGAATCCTCCCCCCGACCCGGCGCGCTGGTCGTGTGCCCGACGCCGATCGGGAACCTCTCCGACGTCACGCTGCGGCTGCTCGACGAGCTCCGCACCGCCGACGTGGTGGCCTGCGAGGACACCCGCCGCACGCGCATCCTGCTCGAGCGGCACGGGATCTCCGTGCCCGTCCTCGCGGTGCACGAGCACAACGAGGCGGCCCGGGCGGGCGAGCTCGTCGAGCGCATCCGCTCCGGCGAGCGCGTGGCGCTCGCGACCGACGCCGGCATGCCGGCGGTGTCCGACCCCGGCGCCCGCGTCGTCGCCGCCGTCGCGGCGGCGGGGCTGCCCGTGACCGTGCTGCCGGGGCCGTCGGCGGTGACGGCGGCCGTCGCCGCATCGGGCCTCGGCGGGGGCGGGTTCGCGTTCGCGGGGTTCCTGCCCCGCCCGGCGGCGAAGGCCGCCGCGGCCGTGCGCCGGCTCGACGCCTGCGGCCTGCCCATCGTCGCGTTCGAGTCGCCGCAGCGGTTGCCCGCGACCCTCGCGACCCTGGCCGAACCTCAGCCGGGCCGCCGCGCCGTCGTCTGCCGCGAGCTCTCGAAGCTGCACGAGCAGGTCGAGCGCGGCACCCTCGCCGACCTCGCGCAGGCGTTCTCGAGCCCGCCGAAGGGCGAGGTCACGCTCGTCCTCGCCGCCGCGGACACGCCCGCGGACGCCGCCGACATCCCGGCCGACGCGCTCGCCGAGCTTGTCGCAGCCGTCGGCGCCCGCCGCGCGGCAGCGATCGCCTCGCGGCTGACCGGGGTGCCCCGGAACCAGCTCTACCGGGCGGCCACCGCCAAAAGACCGTAATCGCGTATCCCGCGGCGACCAGGGATCGGCCTCGCCGGCGAAGGAGGGGGTTCGTGGGGGAACCATGGGTCCCCCCGCGTTTTAAGACGCCCTGACGACCCCGCCCGAGAGCTCGACGCGGCAGGTGCTGCACACCTGGCGGCCGTGGAACTCGTCGAGGCTGCCCGTGCGACCGCAGAACACGCACGCGTCGTGAGGCTTCGAGAGCACGATCGTCTCGCCCCGCACGCTGATCTCGAGCGGATCCCGAACGTCGATGCCGAACCGGCGCCTGATCTCGACCGGGATGACGATCCGGCCGAGCTCGTCGACCCTGCGCACCACGCCCCCTGCCCGCGCGGATGCCGCTCGACCGCGAACACCCGCGGAATGCCTGATAACGCTCATAGTGACCCTCGCCATCTCGTTAGGATGGAGCCCACGTCTGAGCATAGATGCCTTCCTGCCAATTTGCCAGACTGCGGGCGCGATATGCCGTTTTCCCTTACAACTCCCATTTACTACGTCAACTCGGACCCGCACCTCGGGCACGCGTACACGACGGTTGCGGCCGATGCCCTGGCCCGCCATCACCGCCAGCGGGGGGAGGACGTCTTCTTCCTGACGGGCACCGACGAGCACGGCGCCAAGGTGGCCCAGGCGGCCGCCGCGGCGGGCATGTCGCCGAAGGAGTTCTGCGACCGCGTCTCGGCCCGCTTCCGCGACCTGGTGCACCGGCTCGAGGCCTCGAACGACTTCTTCATCCGCACGACCGACCGCGAGCACGAGAAGCGGGTGCAGCAGTTCATGGTCCGCCTGCGCGATGCCGGGCACCTGTACGAGGACACCTACGAGGGCCTCTACTGCACAGGCTGCGAGCAGTTCTACTCCCAGGACGAGCTCGAGCAGCCGGGCAACGTCTGCCCGTTGCACAAGACGCCGGTCGAGCGCCTCGAGGAGGAGAACACGTTCTTCCGCCTGTCGGCCTTCCAGTCGCAGCTGCTCGAGCTGTACGACCGCGATCGCGAGTACGTCATGCCGCGGGCCCGCTACAACGAGGCCCGCTCGTTCATCGAGTCCGGCCTGTCGGACTTCTCCGTCAGCCGCGCCACGGTCAGCTGGGGCGTGCCGCTGCCGTGGAAGCCGGAACAGACGATCTACGTGTGGGTCGACGCGCTCCTGAACTACCACACCGCCCTGGAGTACGGCCTCGGTCGCGACGTCTCCGGCACGTTCTGGCCGTCGATGCACCTGCTCGGCAAGGACATCCTGCGCCTGCACTGCGTGTCGTGGCCGGCCCTCCTGATGGCGGCCGGGTACGAGCCGCCCCTGCGGCTCTTCGTGCACGGCTACCTGACGAGCGGCGACCAGAAGATGTCGAAGTCGCTCGGCAACGTGATCGACCCGCTCGCCGTGATCGACGAGCTCGGCGCCGACGCCCTGCGGTTCTACCTCCTGCGCGAGGTGCAGTGGGGCCAGGACGGGAGCGTCACCCGGGACGGCCTCGACCGCCGCTACGCCGGCGAGCTCGCGAACGATCTCGGCAACCTGGTCTCGCGGGCGACGGCGATGATCGTCCGCTACCGCGGCGGCGTCGTCCCCGAGGGCCGGTGCGAGCTCGAGCCGATCGACGCGGCGGTGCGCGAGCGCTTCGACGCGATCGACCTGACCGGCGCGCTCGATGTGATCTGGGGGCTCGTGCGCGCGGCCAACCGCTACGTCGAGGAGCGCCAGCCGTGGGTGCTCGCCCGCAGCCAGGCCGCCGCCGACCAGGCGCTGCTCGACACGACCCTGTACACGCTGGCGGACGCCGTGCGCTCGTTGGCGGTGCTGCTGCACCCGTTCATCCCCGCCTCCGCGGAGCGGATGCTCGAGGCCGTCGGTGATCCCGGCGCCGTCGCCTGGGAGCGGGCCGGCCTGGGGCTGCTGCCCGCGGGCGGCGAGGTCAGCCAGCCGCCGCCGCTCTTCCCGCGGGCGTGATCGACACCCACGCGCACCTCGACCTCTGCGAGGGGGCGGCGGAAGACCTGGTGGACGCGGCGGCGGCGGCCGGCGTGGGCCGGATCCTCACCGTCGGCCGCGAGCAGGCGCTCGCCCTCGCCGACCGGTTCGACGCGGTGTGGGCGATCGTCGGCATCCACCCGCATGAGGCCGCCGACGGCCTCGACGTCGACGAGCTGCGGCCGCTGCTGGCCCATCCCCGCGCGGTCGCGGTGGGGGAGTGCGGCCTCGACTTCTTCCGCGACTATGCCCCCCGGGCCGACCAGCTGCGCATCTTCCAGGCCCAGATCGCCCTCGCCAACCAGACCGGCCTGCCGCTCGTGATCCATACCCGCGCCGCCGACGACGACACGTTCCGGATGCTCGCGGCGGCCGAGGTGCCGGTGCTGCTGCACTGCTTCAGCTCGGTCGACCGGCTCGACGAGGCGATCGAGCGCGGCTACTTCTGCTCGTTCGCCGGCAACGTCGCGTTTCCCAAGGCGGCCGACCTGCGCGCGGCCGCGGCCCGCGTCCCCGCGGACCGCATCCTGGCCGAGACCGACTGCCCCTACCTGGCGCCGCCGCCCCACCGCGGCCGGCCCAACCAGCCCGCCTACGCGGCGATCACCCTCGGCGTGCTCGCGCGCGAGCGGGGCGTCTCCGAGGCCGCCCTCGGCGAGCAGATCGACGCGAACGCCGACCGCTTCTTCGGGCTGTGAGCCGGCAGGTCTCGCTGCGGCGCATGGCCGAGTTCGGCATCTCGCCCGACCGCGACCTCGGCCAGAATTTCTTGATCGACAACAACGTCCTCGAGACGGTCGGGCGCTTGGCACCTCTGGCGGCGGAGGACGTTGTCGTCGAAGTAGGGGCGGGACTCGGAGTCCTGACGGCGTGGCTCGCGGAGCACGTGGCACTCGTCCACTCGATCGAGATCGACCGCCGTCTCCAACCGGCGCTCGAGGAGACCCTGCGCGGCGTCGACAACGTGCGCCTGCTCTACGCCGACGCGCTCGACGTCGACCTGGCCGACCTCGATCCAGCGCCGGCGGCGATGGTCGCGAACCTGCCCTACGGCGTGGCGACGCCCGTGATCATCCGGGCGCTGCCCGCGGTCGAGCGCTTCTGCGTGATGGTGCAGCGCGAGATCGGCGAGCGGCTCTTCGCCGTCCCGGGCACGAAGGCGTACGGCGCCGTCTCGGTGCTGGTCCAGCTGGCGTGCGAGCGCACCGGCGCCCGGTCGGTCTCGCGCACGGTCTTCGTGCCCCAGCCCAACGTCGACTCCATGCTGGTCGCGTTCCGGCGCCGGCCGGGGTTCGCCTTCGGCGCGGACTGGGCCTGGATCGGCACGGTCGTCCACGGGGCGTTCGCCCATCGCCGAAAGACGCTCTCGAACTCGCTGCGCCTGGCCGGCCTGCCGGCGCCGCCTGGCGAGATCGCCGATCTGCGGGCCGAGCAGCTGCTGCCGGAGCGGTTCGGGCAGCTGGCCGAGGAGCTGCGGGCGTGATCCTGCGCGCGCCTGCCAAGGTGAACCTGTGCCTGCGGGTGGGGCCGCTGCGGCAGGACGGCTACCACCGGCTGACGACGCTCTTCCAGGCGATCGACCGCTACGACGAGCTGGAGCTGTCCGAGGCCGACGAGACGACGGTCGAGGGATTCCCGGACGACACGCTCGTGACCGGCGCGCTGGCCGCGCTCGGCGAGACCCGCCGGGTGCGCCTGGAGAAGCGCATCCCCGTCGCGGCCGGCCTCGGCGGCGGGTCCTCGGATGCGGCGGCCGTCCTGCGGGCGCTGCGCGGCCAGCGCGACCCGAACGAGCTGCACGCCATCGCCCGCGCGCTCGGGGCTGACGTGCCGTTCTTCCTGACCGGGGCCGAGACCGGGTTCGGCACCGGCCGTGGCGACCGCATCCAGCCGCTGCCGGACTTCCCCCGCGGCCACGCGTTCGTGCTCGTCCCGTCCGAACGCGGGCTCTCGGCGGGCGACGTGTTCGCGGCCGGCGAGCCGAACCCGATCTTCCGCGCCGTCGAGGGCGACCTGGTGCGGGCGATGCACACCGTCCGCCGGGTCGAGGACGTCGCGGCGCTGATGGCCAACGACCTCGAGCCGGCGGTGCTGCGGCTGCGGCCGGAGGTGGGGGAGGCGCTCGAAGCGCTGCGGAGCCAGGGCGCGCTGGCGGCCATCGTGTCGGGATCGGGGCCGGCCGCGTTCGGCCTCTTCCGGCACCGCGACGACGCCGAGGCCGCCGCGGCGGCGATTCCCGGGTCGTTCGCAGCCTCTCCGGTATGATTTTTCCCATGTCCAACTGGAACATCTCCGGGGACACGCTCACCGTCGAGCCGCGTGAGCGTCGCTCCCCGACTCGCTGGCTCCACCAGCACAGCCTGCGCATCGCCGTCGTCCTCGGCCTGGCCGAGGCGGTGTTCGCGTGGGCGACCGGGCACCGCCTGCTCCTGACCGTCATCGGGATCCTCTCGGTGATCGTCTACCTGAACGTGCGCCACCGCCTGCCGGAGGTGATCCGGCGGCCGCTGTGGGTCGTCGTCATGGCCCAGGCGATCGGCGGCCTCGTGCTGCCGCTGATCTACGTCGGCCTCGCCATGTTCTTCATCGTGGGCTCGCTGCTTCTCGTGCTCCTCGTGCTCGTGATGCTCGGCGACCGCATGCGCAAGTAGCGCCGATGATCGACCGCGGCCGGGAGGAGGCCCGCAGCCTCGGCGCCGACTACGTGGGCACCGAGCATCTGCTGCTGGCCCTGCTCGCCGACGGCGGCGTCGCGGGCAAGGCGCTGGCGGCGGTCGGCGTGGACGCCGGCGACGTGCGCGAGCGGGCCGCGGCCGTGCGCCCGCCGATTCCGCCGGTGGGCCGCTCGGGGCTCACGACCCGGGCCGAGCGCGTGCTCGAGCTGTCCGAGGAGGTGGCGGAGGAGCGGGGCGGCCGCGAGCCCGAGTCGCGCGACGTCCTGGTCGCGCTCGTGCGCGGCGACGGCGGCCCGGGCGCGCGCATCCTGCGCGATCTCGGCGTCTCGGCCGAGCAGGTCGAGGACGCGGTCGACGCGCAGACGACCTGATATGTAGGTGTTCTTGTCAAGTGGGCATGCTGCTGCTGGCCTGCTGGGCGGGGTGTCGCTGGTGGGGTGGGCGCCGGGTGGTGATCGACGGTGTGGTCAGTCTGATATCCGCGGGTTGGGTACCGCATGACCC
>DASUHM010000001.1 GCA_036273515.1 Gaiellales bacterium | reverse complement strand
CCTGACCCGCCACGGCGCCGGCGTCATCGTCGCCGCCATCTCCCCGTACGCCGAGACCCGCGGCATGGTCCGCGACATGATCGGCAGCGTCGGCAACTTCGTCGAGGTGTACGTGGCGACCTCGCTCGAGGAGTGCGCGCGCCGCGACGTCAAGGGCCTCTACGCCAAGGCGTTCGCCGGCGAGATCAAGGAGTTCACGGGCGTCAGCGACCCGTACGAGGCACCCGACCACGCCGAGGTCGTCGTCGAGACCGAGGGCCGCACGCCCGAGGAGTCCGCGGCGTTCCTCATCTCCGAGCTGGAGCGGCTGAACATCATCCCCCCCGTGCTCGAGGAGGCGGTCGCCTGATGTCGTCGCAGCAGACCGCACGGACGAGCGGCGCCGGGCTGATCGCCCCGCACGGCGGCGAGCTCATCAACCGCACGGTGGCGGGCGACGAGGCGGCGGCGCTGCGCGAGGAGGCCCAGGGCCTGCCCCGCGTCCACATGAGCGAGAAGCAGACCGCCGACCTCGACATGATCGCGTCGGGGGCGCTCTCGCCGCTGACCGGCTTCATGGTGCAGGCGGACTACGACCGCGTCGTCTCCGACATGCACCTCGAGAACGGCCTGCCGTGGGCGCTTCCGGTCACGCTGTCCGTGCCCGAGAAGCCGACGGCCGACCGGCTCGCGCTCGAGGGCCACGGCGGCGAGCTCCTGGCCGTCATCGACGTCGCCGACGTGTTCGAGGCCGACCGCAGCGAGGAGGCCGCCAAGGTCTTCCGCACCACCGAGGACGCCCACCCGGGCGTGGCCCAGGTGTACGCCGAGGGCAGCATCCTCGTCGGCGGGCAGGTGACGGTGTTCGACCGCCCCCAGCCGGACTTCCCCGACCTGCACGTCGATCCCGCCCAGACCCGGGCGGCGTTCGCGGAGCGGGGCTGGAGCCGCGTCGTCGGCTTCCAGACCCGCAACCCGGTGCACCGGGCGCACGAGTACATCCAGAAGTGCGCCCTCGAGACCGTCGACGGGCTGCTCCTGCACCCGCTGGTCGGCAAGACCAAGGGCGACGACGTCCCCGCGGAGGTGCGGGTGCGCTGCTACCGGGTGCTGCTCGAGAAGTACTACCCGGCCGACCGCACGCTCCTGTCCGCCTTCCCGGCGGCCATGCGCTACGCGGGGCCCCGTGAGGCCGTCTGGCACGCGATCTGCCGCAAGAACTACGGCTGCTCGCACTTCATCGTCGGCCGCGACCACGCCGGCGTGGGCAGCTACTACGGCACGTACGACGCGCATCTGATCTTCGACAGCTTCGAGCGGGACGAGCTCGGGATCCAGCCGATGTTCTTCGACCACACGTTCTTCTGCAAGACGTGCGGGAACATGGGCTCGGCCAAGACGTGCCCGCACCCCTCCGAGGATCACGTCCACCTGTCGGGCACGAAGGTCCGCGAGATGCTCGGGCAGGGTATCGAGCCGCCGTCCGAGTTCAGCCGGCCCGAGGTGGCGCGCGTGCTGATCGAGGCGTACCGCTCCGCCTGAACCATCGGCCCTGCGCGAACGGTGTTTGGGTCCCGTTCGCGCAGGGCTTTTCATTCCCCACAAGGTCTCTTAGACTTGTCGGGTAGCTGCTGAATCTGAGAGGGGATTGTGACCGGGCTTGAGCTGATCCTGGCCGGGCTTCTCGTCGGTGTGCTCGTGGGCGCAACCGGCATGGGCGCCGGCTCGCTGATGGCACCTGTGCTCATCAGCATGTTCAGCGTCTCCGCCGTGGCAGCGGTTGGGACCGACCTGCTCTACTCCGCCGGCACCAAGCTGGTCGGCGGCGCGCGGCACTGGACGCTGCGCACGGTGAACGTCGAGATCGCGCTGTGGATGGCGGCGGGCAGCGTGCCCGCGGCGGTGCTCGGCGTGTTCACGCTGAACCGGCTGGCCGCAAAGGAGGGCGCGGCCATCCAGAGCGACATGAAGGACGTGATCGGCATCGCGCTCATGCTCGTCGCCGTCACGGTGGCCGTGCGGACGTTCGTGACGATCCGCGGCATGTGGGACGCGTCGGTCCCGCAGACCGACAGCGACATCGCCCACATGCACCGCTACCTGGCGCTCGCGATCGGGATCGTGTTCGGGTTCGTCTTCGGGCTGACGTCAGTCGGCGCCGGCGCGTTCTTCGGCATGGCGCTCGTGACGATGTTCCCGCTCTCGGCCCGGCGCGTGGTCGGCACCGACCTCTTCCACGGCGCGCTCGTCACCGCCGCCGCGGCGGTGGCCTCGTACTTCCTGCTGCCGTCGATGCGCTTCTCGAGCATCGCCTTCCTGATGATCGGGTCGATCCCGGGCATCCTGATCGGCTCCCAGATCACGGTCGCGCTGCCCGAGAAGGCGCTGCGCGGCTCGCTCGCGAGCGTGCTCGCGCTCTCGAGCCTGAAGATGCTCGGCGCGTTCTAGACCCCACCCGTTCGGGGGATCTGCGCCGTTCTTGCTTGCATTCTCCACTAGTTCAGTTATATTGGTCGGGATTGTGGTAATGACCGAGAGGGGAAGTGGGGCAGGATGAATCCAGGACTTGTTTTGGCGGGGCTCGCGGTGGGCCTCCTGGTGGGGTTGACCGGTATGGGCGCCGGCTCCCTCATGACGCCGATCCTGATCACGTTTTTCGGGATCCCGGCGGGCACCGCAGTCGGCACCGACCTGGTGTATGCGGCCGTCACGAAGACGTTCGGCGCGGCCCGCCACCACCAGCTCAAGAACGTGAACCGCGAGCTGGCGCTGTGGATGGCGACCGGCAGCGTCCCGGCCGCGTTCCTGGGCACCTACTCGCTGTACAACCTCTTCGATGCGAACATCGACGTCTGGCTGCCTGACGCCATCGGCTACACGCTGGTGCTCGTCGGCATCGCCGTCGCCATCCGCACGTTCGTGACGATCCGCGGGCTGTGGGACACCTCGAAGCTGCCGCAGGACGGCGAGCTGACCCGCAACCACAAGATCCTGGCCGTCACGATCGGTGCCGTCTTCGGCTTCATCCTCGGCCTGACGTCGGTCGGCTCGGGCGTGTTCTTCGGCATGGCGCTCGTGACGCTGTTCCCGCTGACGGCGCGCAAGGTCGTGGGCACCGACCTGCTGCACGCCATGATGGTCACGATCGCCGCCGCCGCCGGCACGATCATCTGGGGCACGCCGGACTACGGCAACGTCGGCAACATCCTGATCGGCTCGATCCCGGGCATCCTGATCGGCTCCCACTTCACGGCGAAGCTGCCCGAGAAGGCGCTGCGCGGCAGCATCGCGAGCGTTCTCGCGCTCTCCGGCCTGAAGCTGCTGGGCGCGTTCTAGCGTAGGAGGGGACAGTCCCCGCGAGCGGGGACTGTCCCCAATGACCCCGCCGTACAATCCGCCGTCGTGCCCAGCCGCCGCACCGGCATCGTCGTCATCGCCGTCATGCTCGCCGCCTCCGGCCTGGCGTTCCTGCGCGCCGAGCAGCTGAAGCTCGAGCGCTCTCCGATCGGTGGCACGCAGGTCAAGAAGTTCTTCTCGACGACCTGCCAGCCGCTCCACCCGCACACGCGCTGCGCGTCGCACTCGGCGCTCATGACCTTCCGCCTGCGCAAGGCCGGCCGGGTCGCGCTCGCGATCGTGAACTCGTCCGGGGCGCCGGTCCGTCAGCTGACGCCGGCGGCGGGCCGGCGGATGCCCAGAGGCCGCGTCACGGTGCGCTGGAACGGGCGCACCGACTCGGCCGCGCAGGCGCCGGAGGGCAGCTATCACCTGCGCGTGCACCTGATCTCGCTGGGGCGGACGATCACGATCCCCGATTCGACCCAGCTCGACCTGACGCCGCCGACGGTGACGCTCGAGAGCGCGCCCGGGTCGCACGTCGTCCGCTACTCGACGAGCGAGCCCGCCATCCTGCTCGTGCGCGCCACGGGCACGGGGCCGAACGCGGGCCACTCGGCGCTCTTCCGCGGGCACGACGGCCGCGTCCGCTTCCGCCGCACCAGGCTCGCGGGCGCCGACGTGACGGTCACGCTGGTGGCGGTCGACCGGGCGGGCAACCGCTCGGCGCCGGTCTCGGCGGGGAGCTTCCGCCTGCCGGCATGACACAATCCGCGGCCATGATCGCCGCCGGACGAAACGTGCTCGTGCTCGCGCCGCACACCGACGACGGCGAGTTCGGCGCCGGCGGCACGATCGCCCGCCTCGTCGACGCGGGCGCCGAGGTGCGTTACGTGGCGTTCTCGACCGCCTCGCGGTCGCTGCCGGCGGGGTTCCCGGCCGACACGCTCGTCCACGAGGTGCGGGCCGCCACCTCGACGCTCGGCATCCCCGAGTCGCACCTGACCGTGCACGACTTCGAGGTGCGGACGTTCCCGAGCGTGCGCCAGGACATCCTCGAGATCCTGGTGGCGCTGAACGCAGACCTGCGCCCCGACCTGGTTCTGACGCCGTCGCTGGGCGACATCCACCAGGACCACGAGACCATCGCGCGGGAGAGCATGCGCGCGTTCAAGCGCACGACGCTGCTCGGCTACGAGATCCCCTGGAACTGCTTCAACTTCCACCAGCAGGCCTACGTCGAGCTCGAGCCGGCCCACGTCGACCGCAAGGTGGCGGCGCTCATGTGCTACCGCAGCCAGGCCCACCGCAACTACGCGAACGAGGAATACGTGCGCAACGTCGCCCGCACGCGCGGGATCGAGGGCGGCCGCGAGCTCGCCGAGGTCTTCGAGGTCTACAGGTGGTTCATCTGACATGAAGGGGGGCAGGCCCCCCTTCAGACTTCCCCCCTTCTAGGCGCGACGCCGACCCGGCCCGGCCCACCACGGAACGGGTGAGGCAACGCGACCGTCAACAACACGGACGCCCTCCGAGCGCAGCCGCTCGGCGTGCTCGGTCTCGTGGCCGGGGACGAGCCGGCCGGCCGAGTTGACCACCCGGTGCCAGGGCAGGGCGCCGTCGCAGTTGGCCATCACCCGCCCCACCGCCCGCGGCGCCTCGGGCTTGCCGACCCACTCGGCAACGCGGCCGTAGCTGGCCACCGTCCCGGCCGGGATCCGCCGCACCATCCGCTCGACCCGGCGCTCGAAGGGCGTCACCGCCCCGACGATCCGGAAGCCGACCGGGAGCCCCTCGCCGTCCAATCCGCCGCTCATCCAGGCGATGGTATCCGGGCCGTTCCGCGCCGGGCCGGAGCAGGCGCTCACTACACTGGCGGTTCCGTGCGCCTCCTCCTGATCGCGTTCTACTTCCCCCCGGCGGGCGGTGGCGGCGTCCAGCGAACCCTCAAGTTCTGCCGCGACCTGCCCGATCTCGGCGTCGACGTCGACGTGCTCGCGCCCAGCGACCCGAAGTGGTTCGCGCTCGACGAGCCGCTGCTCGAGGCGATCCCTGCGCGGACGACGGTGCACCGGGTGCGCTTCCTCGGCCCACGCTCGTCGTTCCGGGGCGAGGCCCTGCGCGGCGCCCGCGGGCTGCGGCGGGCGGGGGTGCACGCCCGCTACGCCTACGAGCGCGCGCTCGTCCCCGACAAGGCCGTGCCGTGGGGAGCCACGGCCGTCCCCGCCGCGGTGCGGATCGTGCGCAAGCGCCGGATCGACGCGATCATGACGACCTCGCCGCCGACCTCGGTGCATCTGGTCGGCGCGGCCGTCGCCACCGCCACGTCGAAACCGTGGGTGGCCGACCTGCGCGACTCCTGGCTCGCCCACCCGCACCGCGAGTACGAGCGCCGCGGCGTGCGCGCCAAGCGGGCCGTCGAGCGGCGGATGGCACGGACGGTGGCGCACCGGGCGACCGCGCTCGTGGCCGTCACCGACGCCATCGCCGCCGAGCTGGCCGGCCTCGACCCGAGCGCCGCCGCGAAGACGCACGTGATCGGCCACGGCGTCGACCTGTCCGACTTCGCCGGCCTCGACCACGCCCCGCCCGACCGGTTCACCATCGTCCACACCGGCGCGTTCTTCGGCCGGCGCACGCCGCGGCCGTTCCTGACCGCCGTGCGCGACCTGCTCGACCGCCGCCCCGACCTGCGCGGGCAGGTGCTCGTCCGCTTCGTCGGCGACATGCGCGAGTCCGACCGGGCCTGGGCGCGCGATCTCGGCATCGACGGCGCCTGGGAGGAGACGGGCTTCCTCCCCTACCGAGATGCGATCGCCGCCCAGCGCGATGCCGACGCGCTGCTGCTGCTGATCCCGCACGCCGGCGGCCGCGGCGACACCGTCATCTCCGGCAAGGTCTACGAGTACCTGGCCGCCCGCCGCCCGATCCTGGCCGCCGTACCGCCCAACGGCGTCGCCGCCGCGCTCGTCACGTCCGCGGGCGCCGGCGAGGTGGCCGACCCGGACGATGCGGCCGCCCAGTCGCGGGCGCTCGAGGCGCTGGTCGACCGGCGCCGCAACGGCGGCCTGCCCGACGTCGACCTGGACGCCGGGCTGGCGGAGTCGATGTCGCGGCGGGAGCGGGCCCGCGAGCTCGCAGACGTCCTGCACGGGGTGGCCGGATGAAGCTCACGAAGCTCGACTGGCTGCTGCTCCTGACCCTCTCGGTGCTGACGTTCGAGAAGATCCGGTGGGAGACGTCGGACCTGACGCTGACCTGGACGAACCTGCTCGCCACCACGTTCGTCGTGGTGTTCATCGTCGACCGCATCCGCCGCCGTGACCTGTTGCTGCACCCGGCGGCGATCACGCTCGCCGGGTTCATGCTCGCGTTCCTCGCCGTCTACCTGGCGGGCTACTTCGACCTCCAGGACAAGGCGGCGCTCGCCTACTGGCTGAAGGGGCTCGGGTCGTGGGGAATCCACTTCCTCTACCTGATCCTCGGAGTCGCCCACGTCGTGCGGCGCGGCCGGCCGCTGTTCGTGCGCGCCGTCGTCGCGTTCACGGCCGGGCTGGTCGTGAACAGCATCTACGGGATCATCCAGCTGGGGCTGGCCGTCTCGGCCGGGATCAACCTCGACCGGCTGGTCGTCGGGCCGCTCACCGCCGGCCAGGGCGGCGTCGGCGGCATCAACGTGTTCGGCACGGTCTCCGGCTCGCAGAACGTGTACCGGATCAACGCGCTCACCGGCGATCCCAACCATCTCGGCGTGATGCTGTGCGTCCCGCTGATGCTGCTCCTGCCGTACTACCTCGGCGACCGCAAGGGCCGCCGCCGGCTCGGCCTGCTGCTGCTCTTCATGTTCATCGTGCAGATCCTGACCCTGTCGCGCTCGGCGGCGCTCGGCGACATCGCCGGCCTGATCGTCCTCCTGCCGGTGCTGCGCCGTTATCTGCCGAGCGCGCGGACGATCGGCATCGGGCTGGGCTCGGTCCTGGCCGGGCTTGCGATCCTCTACGCGTCGTCGCACTTCATCCGGGCGGTCGTCGCCGCCCGCACCCAGCTGCACGGCGGCAGCACCCAGACCCACCTCCAGTTCTACCAGCTCGTGCCCCCGGCGCTCGACCCGCATCCGCTGTTCGGGATGGGCTTCAACACCTTCGCCGTCTTCTACCAGTTCGTCACGGGCCGGACGGACTTCGGCCCGCACAGCGCCTGGATCGCGATCCTGGTCGAGACGGGACTCGTCGGCATGGCCGTCTACCTCGCCTACTTCGGCTACCTGCTCGCCAGCGCCGCCGCCATCCGCCATGCCAAGGACCCCGACATCTCCCGGCTGGGGCACGGCCTGCTGGCGGCACTCGTCGCCACCGCGGCCGCGAACCTCTTCTACCTGACGATGACGTTCGACTACTTCTTCGCGCTCGCCCTGCTCGCCGTCGCCGGCGCGGCGATGTTCGGCCCGGTGCGCGTGCCCGCACGCGCGCCAACGCCCGCGGTGGCACCGGGGAAGGCGCGATGACCCTCGTTCTCGAGATCGTCTTCTGGGTCAGCCTGGCGGCGCTCGTCTGGACGCACCTGCTCTATCCGCTCGCGATCGCCGGCTGGGCGCGGGTGCGGCCGTGGCCGGTCGCGGCGGCGGACATCCTCCCACACGTCAGCCTGATCATCCCGGCGTACGACGAGGAGGACGTGATCGTCGCGAAGCTCGAGAACGCGCTCGCCCTCGACTACCCGGCCGACCGGCTCGACATCGTCGTCACCTCGGACGACTCGACCGACGCCACCCACGAGCTCGTGGCCGGGTTCGCCGATCGCGGCGTGCGCCTGATCCACTGCCCGCGCGGTGGCAAGGTGGCGGCGCAGGACCGGGCGGTGGCGGAGACAACGGGCGAGATCGTCGCGTTCGGCGACGCCAACGTGCTGTGGGAGCCGGATGCGCTGCGGCGGCTGGTGCGCCCCTTCGCGGACCCGGCGGTGGGCATGGCCTGCGGCAACGTCCGCCTCGTCAACCCCGGCGGCGGCACGAACCAGGAGGGCCTCTACTGGCGCTACGAGATGTGGCTGCGCACGCGCGAGTCGCAGGCGCACTCGATGACCGGGTCGAACGGCGCCATCTACGCCGTCCGCCGCGAGGCCTACCGCGACGTCGATCCCCGCTTCGGCCACGACCTCAGCTTCCCCTACCTGATGGTGCAGAACGGCTACCGGGCCGTGTACGAGCCCTCGGCGCGGGCCACGGAGCCGATGACGACCGACATCGAGGACGAGTTCCGGCGCAAGGTGCGCATGTTCGAGCACTGCTGGCTGATCCTGTTCCGCGGCCGCATGTTCGGCCTGCGCCGGCTGGGGCCGGTGTACTGGGTCGAGATCGTCTCCCACCGCCTGCTGCGCTACTGGAGCGGGCCGCTGCACCTCCTGCTGCTGGTCACGAGCGCCGCCCTGGCGCCCCACGCCACCGTCTACGCGGTCGCCCTGGCAGCCCAGCTGGCGGGCCTGGCGCTCGTCGGGCTCTCGATGCTGCTGCGCGGACGCGTCCGCGTGCTGCGGATCCTGCACTACTACCTGCTCGTGACGCTCGCGACCGTGATCGCGCTCGTCGGCTACCTGCGCCGCGGCGTCCCGGCGACGTGGGACAAGGCCGCCGGCTCGCGGCTCACCTAGCGAGCTCCCTGTACACGTCCTCGGTGCGCTCGGCGACGGCTGCCCAGCTGAGCGGGCCGGCGGCCGCCGCGGCGCTGCGCTCGCGCAGGGCGGCGCGCAGGTCGTCGTCGCCGAGCACGCGGGTGAGCGCCGCGGCCAGGCCGGCGGCGTCGCCGGCCTGCACCAGCTCGCCGACGCCGTCACGGCGGTGGAGCTCCCCGAACCCGCCCACGTCGCTCAGGACGAGCGGCGCCGCGAACGCGAGCGCCGCCGCGAGCACGCCCGAGTTGTCGATGCGGCGGTAGGGCATGACGACGGCGTCCGCCCGGCGCAGGGCGGCGGCCAGCTCGGCGTCGGAGAGGTAACGGGGCAGGTACACCACCCCCGGCTGGCCGGTCGGAAGGGCGGACGTGTCCATCATCGGCCGCCCGGCCACGAGCAGCGTCGCATCGGGGACGTGGCGGCGCACCTGCGGCCAGGCCTCGAGCAGGACGTCGGTGCCCTTGTACGGCCTGATCAGCCCCGGCGCGACCGCCAGCGGGCCGTTCGGGTCGGCGGGCGGCGCGACCGGCGCGAGCTCGGCCAGGTAGCCGAACACGCCGTGGGGGACGACCCGCACCCGCCCGGGCTCGACGCCGCACTGCTCGACGAGCGCGCGGCGGCCCCAGTCGCTGTGGCAGATCACCCGCGCGAACGACCGCGCCGTGGCGGCGACCGATCGCCTGCGGGCGGCGCCGCCGACGTTCGGCACCGGGTCGTGCGCGGTGAAGACCACCGGAATCCCGGACGCATGCAGGCGGCGGTAGAACGTCCGCTCGACCGGCCGCAGGACGGCCCACTGCACGTGGACGACGTCGGGGCGCTCGCGGCGCAGCGCTCCGCGCAGCCGACGCAGGTCGGCGACGTGCTCTGCCGCCTTCGCGGCCGGGCGCAGGCGAGCGCCGACCCGCATCGCGTTGCTGCGCCGGTAGAAGTGCTCGCGTACGGCGTATCCGGCCGGCTGGGGAGCATCGCCGTGGACGAATGCGGACGTCCACAGCGTGACCTCGTGGCCGCGCCGGGCAAGGGCGCGGGCGAGCTCATGATCGTACGGCCGCGAGTAGCCGGACGGGTCGACAAGCGCCACGCGGAGGGGACGGGTGACCAAAGCTTGCTCCAATGGGGCTGACTAGACTACCCCTCCGTGTCCACATCCCCGCCCCCGCAGCCCGCCGGCGAGGTGCGGGTGACCGAGTACTTCCGGCGTGCCATGAGGCGGTGGTATGTGATCGTCCTCTCCGTCGTGGCAGCGGTCGCGCTGGTGTTCCTGCACGGCGTGAGCGGGGCGACGAAGCAGTCCGCGGCGACGGCCTCGGTCTACCTGGGACAGCCGTTCACTCCAGGCGGCGCGTCGGTGCTGACCTCGACGCCGCTCTCGAACCCCCAGATCTCGATCCAGTACGTCACCGCGCCGCAGCAGATCGCCAAGGCCGCGGCCGCCGCCGGGATCGACAACCGCAGCCTGCGCAAGCACGTGAGCGTGCTCTCGTCGTCGCCGGCCGGCTCGGGCGCCGCCGGCAAGGCGTCGACAGGGGGCGGGCCGCCGACGATCTCGATCAACGTCGAGGGTCCGTGGACGCGGGCGAAGGTGCAGGCCGCGACCAACTCGCTGGCGCACTCCCTGATCGACTACGCGAACCGCTACACGACGATGAAAACGGACCTGATCTCCGGTCGGGTCGCGACCGAGAAGGCCGAGCTGAAGGTGCTGCAGGAGGTGCAGAGGCGGGCGCACGCAAACCTGGCGGCGATCGACGCGTCGAACGCGGCGCCGCTCGACAAGGTGGCGGCCTCGTCGCCGTTCGTCAGCAACCTCTCCGCCGCCGCCGATCAGATCGGCACCCTCACGCTCAACCTGACGAACGACCAGGTCGCCCTCGTAGCCGCGAAGGACATCGAGTCGTCGCAGTTCATCTCGCAGGCCGCCGCCCACCAGGTGAGCGCGGCGACCCGGCGCAGCTCGCTCATCATCGCCGCCATGGTGGGGCTGATCGTGGGCATCGGCCTGGCCCTGGCCTGGGAGGCGCTGAGCTCGCGCCCCCGGCACGCCCAGGCATAGACTTCCCGGATGGCGACGCGCACCTGCCCTGACTGGCCGGAGCTGATGGACCGCGCGCCGGATCTGCACTTCAAGCACTACACGGCCGACGAGCTGCAGCTGCCGCACGACATCGTGCTCGCGCTCGGTGCGGTGCGGCTGAGCGAGATCGAGGTCTGCGCCGACACGACGTACAACGTCTTCAACGCCGCCCACACCGACGAGCGGCTCGCCGACGCCCTGCGGTCGAGCTTCTGGACCGACCTCGACGACTGGCGCGGCAGCGCCCGCTGACCTGTAACGCCCGGACGCCTTCGCGACAGGTAGGGGTGTGAACCCAGACCAACACCCCCCAGAAGGGCCGGAGGCGCGCTTCCGGCGCGTCTTCGCGCACCTCCAGCCGGTCGCCGACTACGCGGCCCGCCGCGGCAGCTCCGACCCGGAGGCGATCGCCGCCGAGACGATGGCGATCGCATGGCGCCGGCTCGACCGCGTCCCCGTGGACGACCCGCGGCCGTGGCTCTTCGTCACGGCCCGAAACCTGCTCATGGCCGAGCGGCGGCGGAGCTCGCGTCGCTCGCAGGCCGACCGGGTGCTGGCCCGGCCGGAGGCCGCACCGGCCGTGGAGAGCGCCGACCCGGCCGTCACCCGCGCCCTGCGGGCGCTCCCCGAGCGCGACCGCGAGGCGCTCCTGCTCGTCGCCTGGGAGGACCTGACCCCCGCCCAGGCCGCGGAGGCGCTCGGCATCGCGCCGGTCGCGTTCCGCGTCCGCCTGCTGCGCGCCCGGCGCCGCTTCGCCCGGTCGCTCGCCGCGGACGGACTCCCGAACACCCCCGACGTCCTCGAGGTGAAGTCCACATGAACGCCATGGATCGCCTCCGCGCCTCCCGGCCCGCCTCGGTGCCGATCGAGGCAGATCGCGAGACCCTCTTCGACCGCATCGTCGCCACGCCGCCGAGCGGCGCCGGCGCTCGCCCGGCCCGCCGCCGCCGCAAGCTCGTCCTCGCCGCCGCCGCCGGCCTCGCGGTGACGCTCACCGCGGGCACGGCGGTCGCCGTCAGCACGAACCTGTTCGGCTGGCACACCGACAACACGTTCATCAAGGACCCGCAGGTGTGGCGGAAGCTGTACCGCGACGCCACGCACGAGCTGCGCCTGCCGCCCGGCATGGCCTGGCCCTACCGCACGCTTGCCCCGCACACGATCACGAACCGCAGCGAGCCGGGCGGCATGGCCGTCGGCATCGCCCAGACCGCCTGGGAGTGCTACTGGGCCGAGGCCATCCGGGCGCACGACGCTCCAGCGGCCGGCAGCGCCCGCGCCGCGCTGAGCGATCTCGTCCGGCACCACATCGTCGTCGCTCCTCCCGGCTCGCCCGAGAACGTGGCGCCGCCGGCCGGCACGAAGCCCCCGTTCGCGATCTACGCCTCCGACGGCGGCATCCGGTACGTCAAGCACAACTACGCTCTGGCGGCGGCCGGCGACCCGAGCGGCGTGGCCCAGAGCTGCCGCGCCAACCGGGGCGACCTGCACATCCCGCCGGTGCGCTAGCGGAGAACCGGCGCGAAGTCGGCGGCGAGCCGCTCACGGCACCACGCAAGGAAGGCGTCCGTGAGCCGCCGCCGGCTTCGCGTCGCCAGGCGCACCGAGTAGAAGTCGCGGACGGGGTCGAGCCCCGTCACCTCGGCGGTCGCGAGCGTCCCCAGCCGCAGCTCCTTCTGCACCGCCAGCGAGGAGAAGAAGCAGACGCCGTAGCCGGCCTCGACCGCGGACTTGGCCGACTCCTGGAGGCCGGCCTCCATCGCGACGTTCAGGTCGCGCACGCGCACGCCGGCCTCGCGCAGCTCGTCCTCGATCACTTGGCGGATGCCGGCGCCGGGCTGCATGACGACCTGGGGCTCGGCCACGAGCTCCTCCAGGCTCACGGCCCGGCCGGCGAAGCGGTGGCCGGCGGGGACCGCCAGCACGACCCGGTCACGCAGGAAGGGCTCGAACTCGAGGGCGCGATGGCTGCGGCGGGCGCCGACGACGCCGAGCTCCAGGTCGCGGTCGAGCACGCGGTCGATCACCGAGCCGGTGGCATCGACCCGGAGCGTCACCTCGACCCGCGGGTGCGCCGCCCGGAAGCCGCCCAGGAGCTGCGGCAGCACGTGCTCCCCAGGCCCGGTGGATGCGCCGACGATCAGGTGGCCGGTGGGCTGGTCGGAGTCCTGGGCCAGGTCGCGGGCAAGCTCGTCGCGCAGGGCGAGCATGCGAAGCGCGTAGCGGTGCAGCACCTCGCCGCGGTCGGTCGGGGCCGCGCGGCGGCCGGAGCGGTCGATCAGCGGCTCGCCCAGCATGCGCTCGAGCGTCTGGATCTGCTGGCTCACCGCGGGCTGGGTCACGCCGAGCGCGTCGGCCGCGGCCGAGAACGAGCCGCGCTCGACCACCTCGACGAAGGTCTGCAGCTGCCGCAGATCCATAAGGACATCTTATCGGCAGAATAGGGGACATTCCCCATCCGCGACTGTCCCCACCGTGCCCTACGGCTTCGCCAGGCCCGTCAGCGCAAGCGCCAGCAGGTGGTCGGGGTCGCGGCGGCGGCGCTCGGCCAGGGCGGCCGGCTTGCGCTCGAGGACGAGGTCGTCGGCCGACTCGAGCGGCCGCAGGCGGCCCTCGCCGAGGAGCCGCTCGTCCACGCCGCCCAGGCGGCCGGCAAAGGTCGTGTAGACGGGCGTCCCCAGAACGACTGCCTCGCGGTTCATCGTGCCGCCCGCGCTGACGACGAGGTCAGCCCCGGTGACCAGGCTGCCGCCGTCGACGGCGTGCTCGGGGACGACGATCGACGGCAGGTCGAGGGCGCGGATGCGCGTCCCCTGCTCGGGCGTGCGCGGGAGGACGACCGAGACGACGTCCTCGCGGCGGCCCAGCCGCTCGAGCACCGCGTCGAAGAGCGGGTTGGAGAACCGGTGATAGAGGGCGACGTCGGCGGGCGGCCGCAGCACCACGCCGATCCGGCTCCCGTCCATGCCCAGCGCCCGCGGCACCGCCGGGTCGGGCTCGAACCCGGCCAGGTAGTACTCCTCCTTCAGGCCCGGATAGCGCACGAGCCGCGGCGGGCGGGCGCCGAAGCGGCGCAGCCGCTCGGGCGGGATCGCGTCGGGCACGAGCACCCGGTTCGCCAGGCGGCAGTTGAGCGAGTGCTGCAGGGTCGCGTACTCGTAGTCGAACATCGTCGTGTTCGGGATGCCCAGGAGCCGGCAGGCCATCGGCAGGTCGGTCGAGCCGTGGGCGATGGCGACGTCGAACCGGCCCTTCCGGCCGAACGCGACCATCGCCCGCACCCGGTCGCCCGCCGCCCGGGCCTTGCCCGCCCGCGAGCCCCCGCCGTGGTGGCCGATGACGGTGTGCTCGATCCCGTGCAGCTCGAGCAGCTCGAGCGTCTGGGCGAAGGCGCGCGCCGTCACCGCCACGTCGTCGCCCCGGGCCTGCAGCCGCCGCACGAGCGGGGCGAAGATGACCGCGTGGGGGGAGTTGGTGAGGTCGACCCAGACGCGCACGGCCGCCGGGAGGCTACGCCGTGGCCAGCGCGGCCGCCCGCACCGCCGCGACGACCTCGGTCTGGGCCGCCTCGTCGAGCGTCGGGAACATGGGCAGCGCCAGGCCCTCGTCGGCGGCCCGCTCGGTCTCGGGCAGGTCGCCGGACGAATAGCCGAGATGGGCGAACACCGGCTGGAGGTGGAGCGGGACGTCGTAGTAGGCCCGGCAGCCGATCCCGGCCTCGGTGAGGGCGCGGGCGAGCTCGTCGCGGGCGTGGGCGCGCACGACGTAGAGGTGGTAGATGTGCTCGGCGCCGGGGGCCGTGACCGGGAGCTCGACCAGGTCGCCGAGCCCGAGGGCGCGGTAGCGCTCGGCGGCGGCCCGGCGGGCGGCGTTCCAGCCCGCCACCTCGGGCAGGAACCGGCGCAGCACGGCGGCCTGCATCTCGTCCATGCGCGAGTTCGTGCCGACGAGCTCGAAGCGGCGCTTCTCGCGCGAGCCGTGGAAGCGCAGGAGCCGGACGCGCTCGGCCAGGTCGGCGCTGCCGGAGACGACCATGCCGGCGTCGCCGAAGGCGGGGAAGTTCTTGGTGGGGAAGAACGAGAACGTGGCCAGGTCGCCGAAGCTGCCCGCCCCGCGGCCGCCGAGCGTTGCGCCGAAGGCCTGGGCGGCGTCCTCGATCACGGCCAGGCCGTGGCGGCCGGCCACCTCGCGCAGGCCGGGCATGTCAGCCGGCCCGCCGAAGACGTGCACCGCGACGATGGCGCGGGTGCGGTCGGTGACCGCGGCCTCGACGGCCCCCGGGTCGAGGTTGAAGGTGGCCCGGTCGATGTCGGCGAACACCGGCGTCCCGCCCACCCGGGCGATGGCCTCGGCGGTCGCATAGAACGTGTAGGCGGTCGTGATGACCTCGTCGCCGGGGCCGATGCCGAGCGCCTCGAGGCTCAGCACCAGCGCGTCGGTGCCGTTCGCGACCGCGACGGCATGGCAGGCGCCGGTCGCCGAGGCGACCTCGTCCTCGAGCGCCCGCATGTTCGGGCCGAGGATGAAGCGGCCCGAGTCGATCACCTCGCAGACGCTGCGCTTGACGTCGTCGAGGAGGTGTTCGTACTGCCCGCGGATGTCCATGAGAGGCACCGGCATGTCGGCCACTCTACTGGCGGGCCTCGCGCCGCTGACGCAGTACCAGCCAGGCCGCGACGGCGATCGCGGCGGCCACGACGACGTAGTCGAGGTAGCCGAATCGGCGGTGCCACTCGTCCCAGTGCGTGCCCGCCACGTTGCCGATCGCGACCAGCATGATGCACCAGGGCAGCGTGCCGAGCACGGTCAGGACGGAAAAGCGCCCGAGCGGCATCCGGGCGACGCCCGCGGGCAGCGAGATGAACGTGCGCACCACGGGCAGCAGGCGCGCGAAGAACACCGTCGGCGTGCCGTAGCGCTCGAACCAGTCGTGTGCGCGCGCGACCCGGTGGCGGTTGTGCTCGGTGCGCATGAGCCAGGCGTCGACGCCGTAGGCGCCCGCCGCCCACGCGATGAGCGAGCCGATCAGGTTCGCGACGGTGCCCACGATCACGGCGGCGGCGAAGCTCATGCTTCCCTGCGAGACCAGGTAGCCGGCGTAGATCATCGTCACCTCGCTCGGCACCGGGATGCAGGCGCTCTCGAGCACCATCAGGATGAACACTGCCTCGAGACCGTGGTCGGCGATGAACGTCTGCAGCTGGTGGGTGAGCGATTCCATCCGCGAGAGGTTAGCCAGCGTCCCCCGCGCGCACGAGCCCGTCGCTTGGAGGCGGCAAATGTACGGTGGCGAGGTAGGCGCCGCAGGCGACCGTCACCGCCGCCATGAGCGCGACCAGCGCCCGGTAGTCGACGATGCCGACGAGGCCCGCGCCGAGCGCGATCGAGACGGTCTGGGGGACGCCGATGAGCACGTCCGCGGCGGAGCTCACCCGGCCCTGCAGCGGCGCCGGCGTGCGCAGCTGGACGGCGGTCACGTAGCCGACGACCGCCCACGAGATGCCGCACCCGGCGATGGCGAACCCGACCAGGACGACGCCGACCCGGGGGACGAGCATCGACGCCGCCCCGACCGCGAAGAGCAGCATCCCGAGGCCCATCACGCGGCCGTCGCCGTGGCGGCGCAGCATGACCCCGGCGACGATTCCACCGCCGACCGCCCCGACGCCCTGGGCCGAGCTGAGCACGCCGAAGAACGCGGGCGAGCGGTGCAGGCCATGCTGGATCACCGAGAAGACGAGCGTCTCCGTGAACCCGACGACCAGCATCACGACCGCCGTGGCCGTCACGATCCGAAGCAGCCCCGGCGAGGCGGCGATGTGCCGGGCCCCGGCGGCCATCTGGGCGCGCAGGTGGTGCTCGGAGGGCACCGGCCGCTGCTCGCGGTGGTGGATGGCGACCAGCGACAGGGCGGCAAGGAGGAACGTGGCCGCGTCGAGCGCCGCCACGGTCGGCCCGCCGAAGGCGGCGAAGAGCCCTGCGCCGACGAGGGGCGCGAACAGGCGCATGCCCTCGCCCGTCACCTGGAGGGTCGCGTTGGCGTCGCCGAGCAGCTCGGGCGGCAGCAGGCGCGTCAGGTAGGCCGACTGGGCCGAGTAGAACATCCACGCGATCGCGCCGTAGACGAGCGTCACCATGTAGATCAGCCACAGCTGGCCGCGGCCGTGAACGCCCACCAGGGGCGCCAGGACGATCGCGCCGGCCAGGTTCAGGCCGATCATCAGCGGGCGTCCCCGCACCCGGTCGACGACCGCGCCGAAGAGCGGCGAGACGAGCCCGGGAGCGGCGTAGGCGAAGAAGACGAGGCCGGCGGCGGCGCTCGAGCCGGTGAGCTCCTTCACCCACACGCCCAGGGCGAGGAACATGGCCCGGTCGCCGAACACGGAGAGCGTCTGCCCCACCACCAGGAGGCGGGCGTCGCGGTGCCGCAGCAGGCGTCGCACCCCGGGCCGGCGGAGCTACTCGCCCGCGGCGACCAGCACCGCGAGGTTGCGGAGCTGGGTCTGGAGGGCGCTTCGCACGGGCCCGCTCGCCACGGCCGCGAGCAGTCGGGGGACGTCCACCTCGGAGGTGAGGGTGACTTTGGTCGCGTGGTCGCCCTCAGGCTCGAGCTCGAACACGGACGAGCCCTCGCGGTTGCCGTCGACCCTCCGCTCGACCAGCCGGTTCGGCGGGTCGGTGTCGACCACGCGGACGACCATCTGCTCGCACCGCCCCATCGCGTTCAGCTCGCAGGCGATGTCGCCGTTCTCGAGCACGCGCCCGTTCCGCACCTCGTCGGGCAGCATGCGCAGGTGCTTGTGCGGGTCGGCGATCCACTCCCACACGACCTCGGGCGGCGCCGGGCAGGTGCCGGTGACGGTTACCCGCATGGCCCGCTCAGGCGGCGTGGTCGCGGACGGGCCGGTAGAGCGTGTCCCGCTGGCGGGCCCGGTAGCCCGCGTTTCGGATCGTGTGGACGAAGTCCTCGGTGGAGGCCCGGTGGGTGGTGCCGGCCGCCGAGACGACGTTCTCCTCGATCATGATCGACCCCATGTCGTCGGCCCCGAACGCGAGCGCGACCTGGCCGATCTTCATCCCCTGCGTCACCCACGACGACTGGATGTGCTCGACGTTTGAAAGGTAGATCCGGCTGACCGCCTGCATGAGCAGGTAGTCGAAGCTCGTCGGCGTCCAGGTCACCTGGGGCGCGAGCGCGGTGTGGTCGGGCTGGTACGTCCACGAGATGAACGCCCGGAACCCGTGCATCTCGTCCTGCAGCTCCCGGATGCGGCGCATGTGCTCCACCCGCTCCTCGAGCGTCTCGACGTGGCCCCACATCATCGTGGCGGTGGTGCTCATCCCCAGGCGGTGGGCGGCGCGCATGATCTGCAGCCACTCGTCCGAGGTCGTCTTCTTCGGCGAGATGATCGTGCGGACGCGGTCGACCAGGATCTCGGCGCCGCCGCCCGGGACCGAGTCGAGGCCGGCGTCGCGCAGCCGCCCCAGCGTCTCGGACGGGGTCAGCCGGGCCTTGCGGGCGATGTGCTGGATCTCGCTCGGCGAGAGCGCGTGCAGGTGGATCGGGTAGCGGGCCTTGATCGCCTTGAAGAGGTCCTCGTACCAGTCGATGCCCAGATCGGGATTGTGGCCGCCCTGCATCAGGAGCGCCGTCCCGCCCAGCGCGAGCGTCTCCTCGATCTTCTTGAAGATCACCGCCCGCGGCAGGACGTAGCCCTCGCGGGTGTCGCCGGGCCGACGGTAGAAGGCGCAGAACTCGCAGTCGGTGTAGCAGATGTTCGAGTAGTTCAGGTTGCGGTCGACGATGAACGTGACCACGCCCGGCTCGACGGCCCGGTTGCGGAGCTCGTTGGCGGCCCGGCCGACGGCGACCAGGTCGCGGGAGCGCAGGAGCGCGCAGGCGTCCTCGTCGGTGATCCGCTCGCCGGAGAGGGCCCGGTCGAGCGCCTCGGAGACCGTGGGTGCGTCGGCGGTCGCGCTCACGGTCCAAGCGTACCCGACGGGCGGCCCGCCGGTCGCGGCCCGGCGGTAGGCTCATGCGGTGCCGATCCCGACCTGCGTCCCGCGGCGGGTGCCGTGAGCATCGTCGCCGCGGTGCTGGTCGCGACCCTCGTGCTCGCGGCCGGCGCGCCGGCCTCGGCGGCCGTCTATCCCCCGGGCGCGGTCACCCTGCCGACGCGGGTCGCGTCGGTGTTCGGCCTCGGCTATGCGGTCGCCGCGCTCACGCCGACGCTGCTGGTGGTCGGGCATGTCTTCGACCCCGTCGTGACTGCAGCGGCACTGCTCATCGTCACTGCCGCGCTGGCGGTCGCCGCGGGCCGCCGCTGCCGGCCGCTGCGGGCGCTCGCCGACGACGCCCGCGCGCAGGTGCGGGCCGCGCCGGGCCCGCTCATCGTCGGCGCCGCCGTGATCGTGGCGATCGCCGCCGCGCGCCTGATGGTTCCGGTCGCGCCGGTGCACGGGGCGTGGCGCTACTGGGCGGACGGCCTCGAGCTGGCGGCCGTCGGCCACGTCCCGGCCGCCTCGCTGCAATGGGGCGTCCTGCACCCGCCCGCGGTCACCAAGATCGTCGGAAACGCCTTCACCGGCGAGCTCTCGTTCGTCTTCGCCGCCCACCCGCTGGCGGGGATGGCGACGGCGCTCTGGCTGGCCGTCAGCGGATACGCCGTCGGCCTCTTCGCGCTCGGGTGGGAGCTCGGCCTGCGGAAGACCGCGCCCCTGTTGCCGCTGCTCGGGATCGCCGGCGCGCACCTGCCGCTCGGGATCTCCCTGAACGCCGACGGCATCGCCAAGCTGACCTTCTTCCAGGACGAGGACATGGGCCGGGCGGTCGCCGTGATCGGGGCCGCGATGGCACTTCCGTGCCTGCGGGGCGAGGCCGGCCGGGCGGCCCGGGTGGCGACGGGGCTCGTGCTCGCGGCCGCCGGGCTCACGCACGCGATCCCGGCGGGCGTCGCCGTCGCGTTCCTGCTCGCCTACGCGTTCCTCGAGCTCGGGCGGCGCGAGACCCGCCGGCCGGCGCTGGCGGCGATGGGCGTCATCCTGGCGACCGCAGGGGTCACCGCGATCGTGCTGCTGGGGCCGTCGCACGGCGAGATCGGCCTCCAGGGCGCATCCGGCGGTGGGTACGTCCTCTTCCTGGGCCGCTACGACCCCACCGCGTACGCGGACAACCGCTTCCTGCTGCCGAAGCCGAAGAGCCACGCGCGCTGGTACGAGCCGCCGACGACCACGATCAGCGAGCTGGTGGACGCTGCGACCGGGTGGACGACCCAGGGCGCGGGGCTGCTCGCGGCGCTCGTCGCGACGGCCGTCGCCGTGGCCGTCGTGCTCGTGTGGGGGGCCCCGGGGCTGCGCCTGGCCGTCCTTGCGGCCGTCGCGCTCGAGGCCGTCCTGCTCGCCGTCGCACTGGCGTTTTCGTACCGGCAGTCGTTGTACGTTCCCGCCACGTTCGGCGAACGCAGACTTTTCGAGTACGCGTCGATCCCCGTGATGCTGGTGGCCCTGGCGGTGCTCGATACCGGCCTCGCCCGGCTGGGAGGCGCAGGCACCCGGGCGTCGGCGGTCGTCGCCGCCGTCCTGGCCGTGCTCGTGCTGCTGGCGGCGGGCCCGGGCCAGGTGCGCGGCGACGTCGCCACCGGCGCCGGAACGGCCGACTACATCGCCGCAGCGCGGATCGCAACCCCGTGCAACGCCCGCATCCTGCCCACGGTCACGAGCAAGGGGGCGTTCCAGGCGCTGACGGGCCGGGCGGACATCCTCGAGGGGATGGCGCCGTTCCTGCGCCCGGCAATCCTGCGCAGCACGGTGCGGCTGACCCACCTTGCCCGCCAGTATCTGGCCCACCCGGCCGCCCACCCCGGGTTCCTGGACGCGGAGCACGTCGACTACCTGCTCGTCGGCCGCGGCAAGGCGGCCGGCTGGGCTGCCTTCGCCCACGCGCCCGGGCTGGCGTTCGTGCGCCAGGTGGGCGCCGTTCGGGTCTATCGCCACGTGGGGCAGGGAGCGGGGCGCGGCGGGGTCCGCCCGGACGGCGCTCCCGGGTACACCTGCCGACGGACGCCGTTCCCGTGAGCGGGACGCGCCGGCTGACCCGGGCCCAGGCGCTGACCGGCGGCGCCGTGGTCGTTGCGGGGGCGGCCGTGGCCGCGCGCCGGCTCACCCGGGGCGGCGCTCCCGAGCCCGTCCTGGGCCGCGCCGCCCATCGCTACACGCGCGACTTCGCCGCCGCCGCGCCGGGACGCGGATGGGGCGCCGAGTGGGCCGCGTTGCACGATCGGCGGGTGTCCGTCGCCGGCGGCACGGCCGTCTTCGCCGTCCCGCGCGGGCTCGTGGGCACGGCCGCCGCCCAGCCCATGCCGGTGCACCTGCTCGACCACGACTGCGGCGACTGCGAGCAGCTCGCGACCTTCTCGATCACCCACGCCGCCCTGCGACCGGGCCTCCTGCTGCGAAGCGCCGGGCCGTACGAGTTCGTCGGCGTCACCGCCGAGGAGGGCCGGCTCGTGGTCGCCGACTACGGCCGGGAGCAGCGACAGGTGGTGATGACTCGGCCCGCGGTCGCGATCCCGGCCGGCGTGACCGTCCACCTGCGCGTTCGCGCCCGGGGCGGCCGCCTGCAGGCGGCGCTCTGGCACGACGGCGACGCCGAGCCGTCGCCGCAGCTCGACACCGCCCTCGCGGCCGGTCGGGGCGGCTGCGGCGTCCTCCTCGTCCATCCGCCCGACCTGCACGCATGCCGCCTCGAGCTGCGCCGCTACGCGCTCGGGGCGGACGGCCCGGTCACGCCGACGCCGCCGCACCCGATCATGGCCCTGACCGGCATCCCCCAGGTCGACGCGAGCGGCGACGGCCACGCGCTCGTGCGCGTGTGGAGCGCGTTCCCGGCAACGGCCACGATCGAATGGAGCGACGACCCGGCCCTCGCCGGCCCGACGGCGGTGCCGGCTGCGAGGCTCGGGCCGCCGCCGTACACCCACGCCGCCCGGATCCCCGTCGCCGGCGCCGGCGAGCGGTACTGGCGGGCGACGCTGCGGTCAGCCACGAGCGATGCGACCGTCCGCACCGCCGTGCAGCATGTCCGGCCGTACGCCGGCGCCGACCCGCTCGTGCTGCTGGCGGTCAGCTGCGCGCAGCTGACCGGGCCGCCGCCGAACGCGGGCTACGCGCGCCTGCTTGAGGCGGCCCCCGCCCAGCCGGCCGCGCTCGTCTACCAGGGCGACATCGGCTACCCGAACAACACCGCCGAGGCCTGCTACGCGGCGGCGCCCGACTACTTCGCCGACCGCTTCGGCCGGCTGCTCGCCGATCCCCGCTGGGCCCGTCTGCGGGCCGCCGTCCCGGTCGGGTTCACGATGGACGACCACGACTACGGCCCCCAGAACAACGCCGACCGCACCACCGTCCAGCCCTGGACGTGGCAGCTCTGGAATCGGATCCACGCCGATCCGGCGCCGCTCGGCTACTTCGACTTCCGCATGGGCGACGTCCACTGCCTGACGCTCGACGGCCGCCGCTACGCGGATCCCGTGACGACGCCGAACCGGCCGGGCAAGACCAAGCTCGGGCGCGACCAGCTGGCGTGGATGCAGGGAATCCTCGAGACGAGCGACGCGGCGATGTTCGTCGTCTTCTCGGCGGACATCTTCGCCACCCGCTGGAACCCACGCGACCACAAGCCGAGCAACGACTGCTTCGTCACCGGCTGGCCGGAGGAGTACCGCCGGGCCATGACCAGCTTCATGGACGTGCAGCTCGGCGGCCGCCGCGTCGTCCTCATGAGCGGCGACGCCCACGGGCTTCGCATGCACTACCACCCCGACCCGCGCGGGCGGCGGCAGGCCGCGTCGCTCTCGATCGTCGAGTTCATCTGCTCCGGGCTGCGGCCGGGCCTCTGGACCGCATCCAACCCCGCCGACCCGACGCTCGACCCCCGCCGCCACGTGCTCGGCCGGCCCGGCGGCGGGATGCTCGTGATCGACCCCCCGGGCACGGCCGGCCGGTCGCTGACCATGCGGGCGATCCAGGTGGACGAGGCTGAAGCCGTCGACGCGTTCCCGCCCCTGCAGCTCGACTTCGCGCCCGCGGACGACCGCCGCGCGGCGGGCATCTGACCGGTGAGCGCGGACGCCGTCCTCGCCGGGCTGATCCTCGCCGCATGGATCTGGGTGGTCGGCGGCGCGCTCGCGCCCGGCTGGTCGGGCGCCGAACGGATCGCCGCAGGCGTGATCGCAGCCTGCGCGCTCGGCTGGTTCGCGATGGCGATCGGTGCCGTGGGCGTCGGCCTCCTCGGCAGCACCGCGATCACGGCCGGCATCGGCCTCCTTGTCGCCGTCGCCGCGGTCGTGCGGGCGCGGCCGACGCTCCGCTTCGGCAGGCCCGTCGTCGCCCCCGTCGTCGTCGCGATCGGCGCGGCGATCCTCCTCACGGCCCCGGCGTTCCACCTCTCGCCGCTCGAGATCCGCGCGTCGCACGGCGACATGATCTGGCACCTGGGCTGGACCGACCAGCTGCGCGCGGGGGCGGCGGCGCCCGGAGGCCTCTACGCCGGCGAGCCCAACGGCTACCCCTGGCTGTATCACGCGATCGTCGCCTGGATCGCCGCCGCGCTGCCGGGCACGGTGACGGACAGCATCGAGGTGATGCAGGTGCTCGGCATCGCGACGGCCGGCGTGGGGGTCTGGCTGCTCGCCCGCGCGACCGGAGCCCAGCGCTCCGCCTCCACGTGGGCCGTGGGCGTGTTCCTCACGGCCGGCGCGTTCGGCTGGCTGCCCGACCTGCGGGCCGACTTCGCCTTCCAGATGCCGGCGCTCGAGCTGGGGCCGTTCCACGGCGACCCGGTGCCGGCCATGACGCCCGCCATGGCGCTGCTCGCGCCCATGGTGCCGCGCGATCTGGGCTTGGCGCTCTCGCCCGTCCTGCTGTGGGCGGCGGTGACGGCGGCGCGGGCGGAGCGCGGCCGGGCCTGGTGGGGAGTCGGGTTCCTGGGCGGCATGATCTTCCTGATCGCGCCGCCCGCCGGCGTCTTCTGCGCGGTCTGGACCGCGGGGATCGCGGCGACGCACCGGGCGTGGGGGGCGTGGCGCGCGGTCCTGGCGAGCGCCCTCACGGCGTCGGTCTGGCTCGTCCCGCTGGGCCTCGCATACCGGCGGTACCACGGGTTCGTGCCGCTGACGGCGATCCGCCAGGTGGAGCCGAGCGTCGGCCAGGCGCTCGTCGCTCTCGGGATCTGCGTGCCGCTCGGGATCGCCGGCATCCTGATCCTCCGGCACCGGCGCGCGCCGGCGGCCGCGGACGTCGCGGTGCTGGTCGCCGTCCCGTTGATCGCGCTCGTGTTCGGCGCGACGCTCGGGCAGTGGGATGCCTTCATCCAGCACGGCGGCCCCACGCCGCTCGTGCGCTGGCTGCGCTACCTGCCGTTCGTCGTCCTTGGGCTCAGCGTCCCGGCCGGCGTGGCGGCCGACGCCGCCGTGTCCGCCCTCGGCCGCCGCAGCCGCGTCGCCGCCCTCGCGGGCGTGGCCCTGCTGGCGCTCGTGATCGGCGGGTCGACGCCGCTCGCCGCGGCCTCGCTGTGGCGCGCGCCCTACAAGACGACGTTCGACTGCACCCGTCTGCCGATCGACGCGAACACGCGCGTCGCGGTGATCGCCCGCCAGGCGCTGGCAGGCCCGCTGGCGAGCGCGATCTTCGCCCGCACCGGGGCGACGTTCTCGTACGTCGGCACGCCACGCCTGCGGATCCGCTTCCGCTCATGGCTGGCCGAGACGTCGCCGAGCCAGGCAACGCGGCACGAGTGGGTGCTGCAGGCGCTGAACGGCGGGCCGGCGCCACCCGACGCCGACGTGCTCGTGCTGAAGCGGCGCCGGGACGTCCCGCGGCGGGGCGAGCTGCTCGGCCGCTGCCGCTGGGACGACATCACGTGGGACATCGTGTCCGCCCACGGCGGTCCCTCCGGGTAGATCGGCTACACGCCGACGGTCTGCGTGTCGGCGAAGCGCAGCTCGGGCACCGCGGGCAGCTCGCCGGCGAGGTGGGCGAGCTCGAAGAAGCGCATCATGCCCTGCTGCTCGCGGGGGCCGAAGTGGTAGCGCAGCTTCTCGAAGTAGCGGGCCAGGAACCCGGCCGGCCAGCCGTACTGCTCGGCGGCGCGGCGGGCCAGGTGCTCCGGCTCGGAGCGGGCCAGCGCGAGCGACCGCAGATGGGCGCGCTCGAGCTCGGCCAGGCCCTCGCCGACCCCCTCACGGCAGGCCCAGACCGCGAACACCATCGGCAGGCCGGTGCGCTCCTGCCACAGCCGGCCCAGGTCGTGGTGCGGCGTCGGATCCTCGAAGGCGCTTCGCAGGGCCGCGTCGCCGATCAGCATGCGGGCGTCGGCCGGCTGGTCGAGCGGCACGAGCTCGACGTCACCGAGCAGCACCTTCGTGAGCACCACCGACGTCGCGCTCTCCGGCGTGACGGCGACGCTGCGGACGTGCTCGAGCGGCTTTCGCGTGATCAGCTGGATCGAGTCGACGGCGCCCTCCGAGGAGACGCACAGCCGCGGCAGGAGCGTCAGCCTGGCGGGGTTCCGGGCGTACTCGATGGACGAGATCGGGGCGACGTCGATCTCCCCGTCGATCAGCATCCGGTTGAGCTGGGTGGGGACGCCGGTGACCTGCTCGACCTCGATGCCGCCGAGGTCGTAGAACGCGGGCGCCATGTTGGCGTACGCGATCCGCCCGAGCCGGATCAGAACGTCCTCACCGCGTTGTAGAGCGTGTCGCGCTGCACGGGCAGGCGGCCGGCCTCCCGGATCAGCGCCACCAGGTCGGCGATGCGCTCCTCCTGCGGCGTCACCGCGCCGGCGGCGTGGGCGATCTGCTCCTCCATCACGGTGCCCTGGATGTCGTTCGCGCCGAAGTGCAGGGCGATCTGCGCGAGCGGCGTCGAGATCATGATCCAGTAGGCCTTGATGTTCGGGATGTTGTCGAGCATCAGCCGCGAGGCGGCGATCATCTTGAGGTCGTCGTTGCCGGTCGAGAAGCGCCAGCCGCGACGCTGGAAGACGGTGTTCTCGGGGTGGAACGGCAGCGGGATGAAGGCCAGGAAGCCGCCGGTCTCGTCCTGGAGATCGCGCAGCTTCAGCCAGTGCTCGACGCGCTCCTCGTAGGTCTCCACGTGGCCGTAGAGCATGGTGCAGTGGGTGGGGATCCCCATCTTGTGCGCGGCGCGATGCGTCGCGAGCCAGTTGTCGGGGTGCTCCTTGCCCGGCGCGACCAGACGGCGGACGCGCTCGGCGAACACCTCGGCGCCGCCGCCGGGCAGCGATCCCAGCCCGTTGGCCTTGAGGTCGGCCAGCACCTCGGCGTGGGTCATCCCCGAGAGCTTCGTCATGTGGTGGATCTCGGACGCCGTGAAGAGCTTCATGTGGACGTCCGGCAGCGCCTCTTTGAGCGCCCGGGTGACCGCCGGGTAGTAGTCGTACCCGATGTGGGGGTGCTCGCCGCCGACCATGTGGATCTCGTCGTAGGACTCGCGGCCGTGCACCTCGACGGCGTGGGCGACGAGCTCGCCAATGTCCCACGTGTAGGCGCCTTCCTGGCGGCCCGTGCGCGCGAACGCGCAGAACTTGCACTTCACCCGGCACACGTTCGTGTGGTTCAGGTAGAGGTTGTTGATGAAGTAGACCTCGTCGCTGCCGCCGCGCAGGCGGCGGGCGGTGTCGGCGAGCTCGCCCAGCGCGAGCAGGTCTTCCGACTCGAGCAGCGTGACTCCGTCGTCGAAGTCGAGCCGCTCGCCGGCGAGAACCTTCTCGCGCACCGGCGCGAGCGTGTCGAGATTGGCGGCGAGGGCCATCGGCGAGCGGAGTCTACCGCCGGTAGGCGTACGCCGGGCGCAACCCGAGCAGCTGCGACACGGTCACCAGGTGGTAGCCGCGGCCGAGCAGGGTCGGCACGATCGTCCCGAGTGCCTGCACCGTCTCGCTGCGATCGCCGCCGCCGTCGTGCATGATCACGATCGAGCCGGGGCGCACTGCCTGGAGCACCCGCTGCGCGATCACCGCCGCTCCGGGGCGCGACCAGTCGGCCGGGTCGACGTCCCACTGGATCGTCAGCAGGCCCAGCGAGCGAACGACGCCGACGACGCCGGCGGGCGCGATGCCATACGGAGGGCGGAGCAGGCACGGGCGGAAGCCGGTGGCGTGGTAGATGGCCGCCTGGGTCGGCCGCACCTGGGCGGCGGTGTTCTGGACGGTCAGGTCGGGGTGCGACCAGGTGTGGTCGCCGATGACGTCGCCGTCGTGGATCACGGCGCGCGAGGTCGCGGCCAGCGGCCCCACCTGGCGGCCGATCTCGAAGAACGTCGCATGGGCGCCGTAGCGGTTCAGGATCGAGAGCACCTGCGGCGTGTAGACGGAGGGGCCATCGTCGAATGTAAGGGCAACCATCTTCCCTGCGGCCGGCCCGCCGAAGCGCTGCGACGGCCCCGCGGCCGTACAGCCGTCGAGGGTGAACGAGTCGATCGCCCACGCCGCCCGGCCGCGGTTCGGCACGCTGTCGTGGCACAGGTTGCGGCAGGCCGCCCGGCCCTTCCAGGTGCTCGTGGCCGACCAGTCGAGCCGCTCGGCCCGAAGCCCGACCTTCGCGTAGCCGAACGTCACCTTCGCGCCGCGCCGGATGTGCTGGACGTGCGCCGCGACGAACTTCGGCTTCGGCCCGCCGCTTGCGAACGGGAGGCGGTAGAGCGCGTGCCGGCCGCTGCCGCCGATCAGGCAGATCCGCTCGCCCCTGGCCGGGTGGCCGCGGGGGACGATGTCGACGCACACGATCCGGTCGGCAGTGCCGGAGAGCTCCGAGACCGCGAACGGCTCGTTCACCCGGAACGTGAGTGCGAGCGAGCCGCCCGACTGCGTCAGCCGGACGGAGCGCAGGTCGAGCTTGCCGGGCGTGTCCGCGGCGTCCACGAGACGTAGCGTCGGCGCGGCGACGGTCGCAGCCGCCGGCGTGGCCGCCGCGATCGTGGAGACCGGCCCGGCGGTGGCGGCGACGGCGGCAAGCGCCGCCGCAGCGGCGGCGGCCACGGCACGGGAAACGACGCGAGGGCCCACGAGCCCAGGCTACGGCATCCAGGTCACGAACGGGTAACGACGTTGCGCCCGCGCGGATACGATGCGCGGCCGTGGGCCGGCGGATCGTCTTCCAGGGGATCAGCGGCTCGGGCAAGACGACGCTCGCGCGCCGGGTCGCGGCGGCGCTGGAGGTGCCCTTCGTGGAGACGGACGCCCTGGTGCACGGCCCCGGCTGGAGCGAGACCGGCGACGCCGAGCTGCGCGAGCTGCTGCGCCCGACCGTCGAGCGCGACGGCTGGGTGCTCGACTCCGACTACCGCCGCAAGATCGGCACCTACGTCATGGAGCACGCGGACACCGTCGTCTGGCTCGACCTGCCGCTGCGCACCTGCCTGCGGCGGCTGTGGCGGCGGACGGTGCCTCGCATCCGCACCAAGGAGGAGCTCTGGAACGGGAACACCGAGTCGTGGCGGGCGGCGTTCGTCGGCTGGGAGTCGCTGTTCGTGTATGCGCTCCGCAAGCACGTCGCCCAGCGTCGCGAGCTCCCCGAGCTGCTGGCCCGGCCCGAGCTCGCCCACGTCGAGCTGGTGCGCCTGCGAGCTCCGGCGGCCGTCGAGGCATGGCTGGGAACCGTGGCGGAGGGCAGGGCGTCCAACTTGCGATGAAGCGGTGGCCGCTCGCGATCCTGCTCGTGCCCGTGCTGGGAGGGTGCATGGGCGGAAGCGCGGCCCCGGGCTCCCCGGCGCCCCCGGGGCGGTGCGTGGCGGCGTGGAACGGTCCCGCGAACGCGGCCGTGCGCGCGGCCGCGACGCCGCCGCGTGGCCCGTACCCGTGGTTCGCGCACAGGCCCATCCGGCCGCAGGGCCGCTTCGAAGCGTTCATCGGGCTCGTCGTGGCCATCGGCGGCCCGCCCGGCACTCACCCGGCGCAGTGCGCGGTGTACTTCTGGTTTCCTCATGGATATCGCGGGCGCCCGGCGCTCCTGAGCTTCTCGGAGGTCGACGTACGGACGGGCGTCTACAGCCGCCCGGGCATCAACGCCCGCAGGACGATGACGTTCCGCCCCTCGGGGCGCGTCTACGCCGAGGGCCGCGACGGGCGGCTGCGCCCGACCGGCCGGTACCGGCGAGCCTGATTCAGGCGTTGCGGTCGACGGCCCCGCGCACGACCGCGGCCAGCGCGGCGGAGTCGAGCCCGCCGTCGAGCGCGGCCAGGTGGGCCAGCGCCTCGTCGGCGTGGCGCTCGGCCTCGGCGCGGGCGTCGCGCACGGCGCCCGAGCGGGCGACGCGGGCGAGCGTCGGCAGGACATCCTCGCGGGCCGCGCCGCGGAAGATCACGCCCGCGACCGCCGGATCGCGGCGGGCGCCCAGGATGAGCGGCAGGGTGACCGTGCCGTCGAGCAGGTCGGTGCCGAGCGGCTTGCCGGTCGTGTCGGGACGGCCGTCGCAGTCGAGGATGTCGTCGGCGATCTGGAACGCCAGACCGAGCGCCGTCGCGAAGGCTCCCAGGCGGCAGATGTCAGCATCGGGCAGCCCGCCGAAGCGGCCGCCGAGCATCGCGGCCGCGGCGAACAGGTGGCCGGTCTTCAGGCGGCAGCGCTCGAGGTACTGCTCCGGCGTCGTGGCCGGGTCGCCGGCCTGCGCGCGCTGGAGGATCTCGCCCCGGGCGAGCGCGAGGCAGGCCTCGGAGAGCATCGCCACGGCCCCCATGTCGCCCGTCGCGCAGAGGTCGGCGAAGGCGCGCGCGAACAGGTAATCGCCCGTGGCCCGGGCGGTCGCGGCGCCGTGGGCGGCCCAGACCGTGGGGCGGCCGCGCCGCAGCGGCGCCGCGTCGAGCTGGTCGTCGTGCACCAGCGTCGCCATGTGCACGAGCTCGACCGCACACCCGGCGGCGACGAGGCCGTCGCCCCCGCGCCCGCCGACCGGCGCCGACAGGTAGACGAGCATCGGCCGCAGCCGCTTCCCCCCGGAGCGCAGCGTCTCGGAACCGGCTCCGGCCACGGCCGACTCACCGGCCCGGCCGACGGACTCCTCGAGCGTCGACTCGACCGCGTCGACGTAGGCCGAGAGGCCCGGAACGTGCAGCACCTCGGCGACGGCGCCCGCTGTCATGCGGGGACCGTACCAACATGCACCGCCACCGCGCCGCCCGACAGCCTACGAAAGCGCACGCGGCGCAGCCCGGCCCGGCCCATGACGGCCGCCAGCTCCTCGGCGGGCGGGAAGCGGTGCACCGACGCCGGCAGGTAGCGGTACGCATCGGTCTCGCGGGCGATCAGCCGCCCGAGCAGCGGCACGGCCCGATCGGTCCAGAGGCGCGCGAACGGCGCCGCCCAGGCCGGCGGAGGGGTCAGCTCGAGGCACACCACCCGGCCGCCGGGGCGGACGACGCGGCCGAGCTCGGCGAACCCGCGCAGCGGGTCGGACAGGTTGCGCATGCCAAAGCCGATCGTCGCCGCGGCGAACTCGCCGTCTGCGAAGGGCAGCGCCAGCGCGTCGCCCTGTACCCACTCCACCTGCGAGCTCTTGCGCCGGGCGGCCGCGAGCATCGCCGGGGAGAAGTCGAGGCCGACGACGCGGCCGCGGGTCGAGACGGCGTCGAGCAGCTCGATCGCGAGATCGCCGGTGCCGCAGCAGACGTCGAGGGCGGCGTCGCCCGGCGCCACCCCGCTCGCGCGCACCGCGAGCGAGCGCCAGCTCCCGTCCATGCCGAGGCTCATCAGCCGGTTCATGCGGTCGTACGCCGGCGTGATGCGGTCGAACATCGCCCGCACCTGGTCGGGCGGGAGCGTCATCGCGAGCCCCAGGACGGGATCAGCGCGAGGTCGACGCCGGCGGCGGCGAGGATGCGGCCGGCGACGAAGTCGACCATGTCGGAGATCGACTCGGGCAGGTGGTAGAAGCCGGGCATCGCCGGGACGACCGCCGCCCCCGCCCGCTTCAGCCGCAGCAGGTTCTCCAGGTGGATCTCGGAGAGCGGCGTCTCGCGGGGGACGACGACGAGCCGGCGGCCCTCCTTCAGCTGCACGGCCGCGGCCCGGTGGATCAGGTTGGACTCGACGCCGGCGGCGATGCTGCCGATGCTCGCCATCGAGCAGGGACACACGATCACCGCGTCGGTGTGCGCGCTTCCCGAGGCGTACGGCGCCGAGTAGTCCGACTCGGCGAAGACGCGCACATCCGGGCCGCCGTGCTCCGCCACGAACCGCTCGAGCGCGCCGTCGGGATCCATCTCGCGGTCGCCGTAGCACTCGAGCGCGATCACCTGGCGCCCGGCCTGGGAGGCGACGACGCCGATCGCGGCCCCTGCCTCGCCCAGCGCGCGCAGGACGCGGGCGGCGTAGGGCGCGCCGGATGCGCCGGTCAGTCCGAGCATCACCTGCACAGCGGCAGACTACTGCTGGAGCGGCTCGACCGACCCGGACTTGAGCGAGGCGACGACCTGCGCGATCTGGGCGATCTGCGTCTTCCCGAGGCTCGTGTAGTCCGGCATGATCCCGGTCTTCTTGTTCGCGCCGCCGGCGAGCCACGCCTGCAGCCCGGCCTGGTCGGTGCCGAACATGACCGACCCATGCGTCAAGTCGCTGCCGACGCTGCCGCCGCCCGCGCCGAAGTTGTGGCAGCTCGTACAGCCGGCGGCGGAGATGTCCGCGGCGCCGGGGAGCGCGTTGATCGCCGGGACGGCGGTGACGTTCGACCCGCTGGCGACGCCCGGGGCGATGCCGCCGGCGATCGTGAGCGCGATCAGGACGGCCGGCACCGAGAGCCCGACCGCGACGCCCCACGGCCGCCGCGACAGGCGCCGGTCGCGGCCCCGGTCGACGAACGGCCAGATGATCAGGAGCACCATCCAGATCGTCGGGATGATGATCGTCGCCAGGATCAGCTCGGCCGGCGTCTTGAAGATGCGCAGGAGCTCGAACAGGAAGAGGAAGTACCACTCCGGGCGCGGCTCCGTGGACTGCACGGCCGGGTTCGCCTTCTGCTCGTAGAGCGCGCCCAGCCAGCCGTTCTGGCCGGTCGGGTGGGCCGCGTTGATCGGTCCGGCGGTGGCGTGCCAGAGCACCGCCATCCCGACGATCATGAGCACGATGATCAGGTTGATCACCGTGTCGTGGAACATCGCGTACGGGAAGAACGGATGGCCCTCGGCCTTGGACGCCGCGTACTCGGTCTCGTACCGGACGCGGCGGTTGATGACCTTGCGCGCGCTCACTCGCCGGCCACCGTCTCGGGCATCCGCGGCGCGTGCGCGGCCGGGGCCACGTGCGGCTCCGGCTCAGGCAGCGGCCGGCTCGGCCACGGCGTGACGCCGAGTTTCACGACCAGCCAGAGGTGCACGAAGATGAGCGCACCTATGGCGCCGGGGATCATCAGCATGTGCAGCGCATAGAACCTGGAGATGGTCTGGGCGCCGAATACCGGCCCGGCTAACAGGAACTTCGAGATGAACGGGCCTAACACCGGCGCCGTGCCGTTGATGTTCACGGCCACGACCGAGGCCCAGTAGGCGCGCTGGTCCCACACGAGCAGGTAGCCCGTGAGGCCCATCATCATCGTCAGGATGAAGATCAGCGACCCGGTCAGCCAGGTCAGCTCGCGCGGGTACTTGTAGGCGCCGTAGAAGAAGACCCGGCCCATGTGCAGGAAGAGCAGGATCACCATCATCGAGGCGCCCCACTTGTGCATCCCGCGCAGCAGCCAGCCGAGCGTCTGCTGGTCGGTGATGTAGCGGATCGACTGGTACGCCCCGTTCGGCGACGGGTCGTACGTCATCGCGAGCAGCATGCCGGTCGTCGCCTGCAGGATGAAGACCGTGAGCAGCGAGCTCCCCAGGGTATGCATCCAGCCGGTCGGCGGCACCTTGCGGAACAGGAACTTGCGGATCAGCGTCGGAAAGCCGCTGCGGTACTCGATCCAGTCCTCCGTCTGGAGGGCCACCTGCTTGGGATCGGGTGCGGGAATCGGCATCGGCTAGGCCTTCGGGAGCGGCACCGGCCCCGGGACCGGCCCGTGGGTGTAGGTGACGTGCGGGTAGAGGACGTTCGCGATCCAGCTCGGCCCCGGCGTGTGCGTGGGCTGGCCCGGCATCTTCACCGGGTAGTAGTGCACCTCGCCGCCGTAGATGTCCGTGCTCCAGCGCTGGGTGATCCAGAGCTCGGAGTTGTTGCGGATCTCCCACTGGAAGCGATCGAGCGAGCGGATCGGCGGGCCGGCCGTGCGGGCGCCGTTGGTGTCGTACTGGCCGCCGTGGCACGGGCAGGCGAAGCCGAGGCTGGTGGCGGCGATCGGGCAGCCGAGGTGCATGCACCGGTTCGAGAACACCACGAACATCGCGTCGTCGGCGTGCCAGTCGGCGTTCTTCTTTCCGGTGTAGTGGACGAACGCAAGGGCGGCGCTGGTCGGCGCGCTCTTGGGATCCTCGATGAACGTCGCGGCCGTCGGCTTGAACCCACTCTCGCCCGTGAACGCGTCGAGCTTGCCGAGGAACACCGGCTCGAAGGTGGCCTCCTTCGTCACCGGGGCCAGCAGGTAGGCCGTCGCGGGGACGCCGATGACGCCGCCGATCATGGCGCCGAGCCCGACCGTCGTCAGCGAGAGGAACTCGCCCCGCGTCGCATCAGCCACCTCGCGTCCTCCTCATAGGTCGTCCGGGCGGCGATTGTATCCGCGCACCCGGCGGAGTGTATCGGTCATCCGCCACCACGGCCAGAACGTGCGAAACGGCGCATTTTCCCTGTCTGCGGGCGATCGCCGGCCGGCCCGCCGGGCAGCGCGATCCCGAGCTCGTCCCACCGGCTTGTGACACGCTCGCGCACCTCGTCGCTCATGCGGATCGGCTCCGGCCAGCCGCGCTCGTAGCCCTCCGCCGGGCCCTTCGCCGTCGCGTCGATGCCGAGCTTGCCGCCGTGGAACTGCATGTTGGGTGCATGGTCGAGGTGGTCGAGCGGGCCGTCGGAGAGCACGACGTCGCGGGCCGGGTCGACGTTCGCGCCCACCTGCCACATCACCTGCCCGTAGTCGTGCACGTCGACGTCGGCGTCGACCACCACGATGCCCTTGGTCAGGGACAGGAGGCCGGTGCCCCAGATCGCGTGCATCACCTTGCGGGCGTGCCCGGGATAGGCCTTGCGGATGGCGACGATGCAGAGGTTGTGAAAGGCGCCCTCGATCGGCAGGTCGTAGTCGACCACCTCCGGCATCGTCATCCGCACCGCCGGAAGGAAGAGCCGCTCGGTGACCTTGCCGAGCCACGCGTCCTCCTGGGGCGGGACGCCGACGATGATCGACGGATAGATCGGGTCGCGGCGGGTGGTGACCGCGGTCACGTGCACGACCGGGAACGGCTCGCGCGGCGTGTAGTAGCCGGTGTGATCGCCGAAGGGGCCTTCATCGCGGAGCTCGCCCTTGGCGATGTAGCCCTCGATCACGATCTCGGCCCGGGCGGGCACCTCGAGGTCGACCGTCTTGCAGCGCACGAGCTCGACCGGCGCCCCGCGCAGGAACCCGGCGAGCATCAGCTCGTCGATGTGCTTGGGCAGCGGCGCCGAGGCCGTGTACGCGGTGATCGGATCGACGCCGAGGACGATGGCGACGTCCATGCGCTCGCCCATGCCGCGCCAGTCGGCGGCCGCGTCCTTGTGGATCTGCCAGTGCATCGCCGTCGTCGTCGGGTCGAACACCTGCACCCGGTACATGCCGACGTTGCGCGTGCCGGAGCGCGGATCCTTGGTGATCACGGCCGGCAGCGTGATGAAGGGGCCGCCGTCGCCGGGCCAGCAGGTCATCACCGGCAGCGACTCCAGGCTGGGCGGGTCGAGGACGACCTCCTGGCACGGCCCCCGCGACACCGACTTGGGCCGGGAGTCGGCCAGCGACTTCAGCCTCTGCAGCGCCCGCACCTTGTCGACGAGGCCCTCCGGCGGCTGCATCTCGAGCACGTCGGTCACCCGCCGGCCCAGCTCGTCCAGGCGCTCGACGCCGAACGCCATGCACATCCGCCGCTCCGTCCCGAACTGGTTGATCAGGAGCGGCATGCGCGAGCCGCGCACGTTCGTGAAGAGCAGGGCCGGCCCGCCGGCCTTCGTCACCCGGTCGGTGATCTCGGCGATCTCGAGGTGCGGATCGACCTCGGCGGTGACCTCGACCAGCTCGCCCTCCCGGCGCAGATGGTCGATCCAGTCGCGCAGGTCGTCGAAGGCCATGGCCGCGCGAGTCTAACCGCACGGCGGCTGGTAGCGTCCCAACGTTCAACGATGCGCCCTCCACGGGAATCCGGCGCTCCGCGCGTGCAGGTGCGGGCCGCGGCTGCAGCGGCGGCCATGGCCGTGCTCCTGGCGGTCGCCGCGCTGGGATCGAACGGCGACGGCCACGGCTCGCTCTCGCCTCCGGGCAGCGGCGCCGCCTCGAGCGCCGGCCACCACGTGCTGGTGGTCGCGATCGTCGTGCTGGCCCCGATCCTGGCCGTGCTGGGCGGGGGCCTGTTCATCTATGCCCAGGTGCACCGGCTGCGCGAGCGCGACGCCGATGCGCTCAAGAGGATCAAGCAGCGCCAGGCCAAGGCGGCGGTTGCGTTCCTGCTCATCGTGGCCGGGATCGCACTGTGGATGCGCTCCGGCCGCCACCTCCCGACCCTCTTCGGCAGCAGCTCGCCGGGCAACGGCGGGTCGGGCACGCTCGACCGGCCGGGGTCGGCCCACCCGGCGGTGACCGGCACCGATTGGACGGCGGTCATCGTGATCTGGGTCGTGCTGGCTGCCGCGGCGGTGTTTCTGTACCTGCGCCACCGCGCGTCGCGCGGGTCGGCTGAGCTGGCGCCGATCCCGGGCTTCGCCGAGGAGCCGGGCGAGACCGAGGTCGCCCGCCTGCGGCGCGAGCTGGACCCGCGCCGGGCGGTGATCGCGGCCTACGCCGCAATGGAGCGGCTGATGGCCCGCGACGGGGTCGCCCGCGACGCCCACGAGGCACCGATGGAGTACCTCGGCCGCGTGACGCTCCACGGGCATCGCCGCGTGGCCGCGGTGCACCGGCTGACGGCGCTCTTCCAGCGCGGCCGCTTCAGCGACCGCCCGGTCGACGAGGACATGCGCCGGCGCGCGATCGACGCCGTCGAGGAGCTCGAGGGCGATCCGGGAGCCGGCGAGTGACGCTGGCACAGGGCGTCCTCTTGGCGGTGGGCGCGATCGCGCTGCTCGTCCTGGTGCCACGCCCATCGGGCCAGCGCACGAAGCCGCGCCGCCGCGCCCGCCCGCCGCGCGGGCCGCTGTGGCGCCGCGGCAGGCGCGTCTCCAGCTCGGCGCCCGACCTGGCGGCGGTCGATCGCCTCCTCAACCTGTCGGTCTCGAGCGCGGAGGACGAGCACGTGCGCCTGCGGCCGCTGGTCGCCGGCCTCGCCGGCCAGCGCCTCGCCGACCACACCGGGGTGCGCCTCGACGGCGACCCGGACGTCGCGGCGGCCGCCGTCGGCCCCGACGTGTGGGAGCTCGTGCGCCCCGACCGGCCGCGGCCGGCCGACCGCCGCGGGCGCGGCATCGCGCCCGCGCAGCTGCGACGTGTGGTCGAGTCGCTCGAGCGGATCGGAGCGCCGGAATGAGCACGCCGCCGGGCATCGAAGACACCGCCGCCCGTTGCCAGGCCATCCTGACCCAGATGGAGCGGGCCGTGATCGGCAAGCGCGAGCCGCTCGAGATGGTGCTCATGGGGATCCTGGCGGACGGCCACGTGCTGCTCGAGGACTTCCCGGGTCTCGCGAAGACGCTCGTCGCGCGGTCGTTCGCGCAGGTGCTCGACATCGGCTTCGCGCGCGTCCAGTTCACGCCCGACCTGATGCCGTCCGACGTCACCGGCTCGTCGATCTACCGCCAGTCCGACGCGACGTTCGAGTTCCGGCCGGGGCCGGTGTTCACGAACCTGCTCCTGGCCGACGAGATCAACCGCGCCCCACCGAAGACGCAGTCGGCGCTGCTCGAGGCGATGGCCGAGCGGCAGGTGACGATCGAGGGCGAGACGCGGCCGCTGGAGTCGCCGTTCCTCGTCGTCGCCACCCAGAACCCGATCGAGTACGAGGGCACCTACCCGCTCCCCGAGGCCCAGCTCGACCGCTTCCTGATGCGGATCGCGATCGGCTACCCGGGCCGCGAGGACGAGTGGGAGGTGCTCGACCGGCGCATGCAGCGGGGCGCCGACGAGATCACCCTCGAGCCCGTCTGCACCCGCGCGCAGCTGATCGGGATGCAGCGGACGGTCGAGACCGTGCACGTCGACCGCAGCGTCGGCCTCTACATGGTCGACCTGGTCACGGCCACCCGCAGCCACGGACAGGTGCAGGTCGGCGCCAGCCCGCGGGGCACGCTCGCCCTGCTCAAGCTGGCCCGCTGCCGGGCGGTGCTCGACGGGCGCGACTTCGTCTCCCCGGACGACGTGAAGGCGATCGCCGTTCCCGCGCTCGGCCACCGCCTGACGCTGCGGCCGGAGCTGTGGGTGCGGAGGATCTCGGGCGACGACATCGTCCGCGAGGTACTCGAGGCGGTGCCGACGCCGGCCGCCAAGCCGGCCTCGACCCCGGCGCCGTGATCGCGATCCCGGCCGCGAAGCTGCGCGGCTACGCGCTGCTCCTGGCAGCGCTCGTGTGGGGCGCGATCGCGCTTCACCGGCCCGAGCTGGTGGCGCTGGCGGCGCCGTTCGGGCTGCTGCTCACGGTTGGCCTCGCAGCGACCGTTCCACCCTCGGTCGCGATCGAGCCCGGCGTCGACGAGGTGCGCGCGATCGAGGGCGACGAGATCGCGCTTCCGGCGACGCTCACGTCGGCGGGGCCGCTCGGCCGGGTGACGGTCGAGACGCACGCGCCGCCGGGCCTGCGCGTGCCCATACCGGCGCGGGTGCTGCGGCTCGAGGCCGGGGAGCCGGCCGAGGTGACGTTCGACGTCGAGTGCGGCCGCTGGGGCGGGTACCTGGCCGGCGGCCTCGTGCTGCGCGCGCCCGGGCCGCTCGGGCTGATCGCCTACGAGCAGGTCGTCCCCGCGGATGTGCGCGTGCGCGTCTACCCGCGGCCGGAGGAGGTGCGGGCCCTGCCGCGGCCCGCGGCGACGCATGTCGGCGCCGGCAACTACGTCACCCGCATCCGCGGCGAGGGGCTCGAGTTCGCCGACCTGCGCCCGCACGTGCCCGGCGACCGCCTGCGCCAGGTCAACTGGCGGGTGAGCGCGCGCCGCAACCGGCTCCACGTGAACGAGTACCACCCGGAGCGAAACGCCGACGTGGTGCTCTTCCTCGACTCGTTCACCGACACCGGCGACGGCACGGGCGGCACGATCGACCTGACCGTGCGGGCCGCGGCGGCGCTGGCCCGCGCCTACCTGCGGACGCGCGACCGGGTCGGGATCGTCGGCTTCGGCGGCGTCCTGCGCTGGGTGCTGCCCTCGACGGGCACGACCCAGACCTACCGAATTCTCGACTCGCTGATCGACACCCAGGTGGTCGCGAGCTACGCCTGGCGCGACGTGGCCGTGATCCCCGGGCGGACGCTGCCGCCGAACGCGCTCGTGCTGGCGCTCTCGCCGCTCAGCGACGCGCGCATGCGAACGGCGCTCGTCGACCTGCGCGCCCGCGGCGTCGACCTGGCGGTCATCGACGTCTCGCCGCTGCCCTTCGTGAGCCCGCCGCGCGGCGGGCTGGGCGACCTGGCCTGGCGGGTGTGGCGGCTCCAGCGCGAGCAGCTCGGGTCGCAGTACCGGGCGATGGGGGTGCCGGTGGTGGAGTGGGGCGGCGACCGCAGCGTCGACGAGGTGCTGGCCCAGATCAGGGAGGTGCGGCGATACGCCCGAACCGTGCGCACCTAACCGCGCTCAGCGTCGCCTGGCTGGCCTCGGCGGCGGTCGCCGCGCACACCGCAACCGCCGCCTCCGGGAAGGGGGCGACGGGGGCGATCGCCGCTGCCGCCTTCGCCAGCGTCGCGCTCGCCGGCGTCGTGCTGGCCCGGTGGGAGGCCGGCGTGGTGTGGTCGGTCGCGCTCGCCGCGGCGGCCTATGCCGCCGCCCTCGCGCTCGCCGGCGGCCCCACCGACCAGGCCGCTCCGCTCGTCGCGGCCGGGCTCGTGATCGCCGCCGAGGTGGGCCAGTGGGCGGTCGAGCTGGCTCGGCCGGCGGCGGTCGACCGCGGCATCGTGCCGCGCCGGGCGGCCTCGATCGTCCTGCTCGCCGCCGCCGGTGCCGCCGCCGGATCGGCGCTCCTGCTCGTCTCGCATGCGGCCGCCGGCGGCATCTTCCTGACCGCGGCCGGCCTCGCCGCCGCGGCGGCGGCGATGGTGCTCGTCACGCGCCTCGCCCGTAACCCTTGACCCGATAGACTCGCGCCATGCCCAAGCTGCTCGTCTTCGGCGCCCGCGGCCTCGGCCGCGCCATCGCCGAGCACCTGATCCCGCAGGGCTGGGACGCCGTCGGCGTCGCCCGCTCGCAGGAGACCGCCGACGCCTTCCCCGGCACCGGCGCCGTCGCGGATCTCACGGACGCCGACCGCATGCGCGAGGTGGTCGCGAACGCCGCGCCGTTCGACCTGGCGGTGAACGCCATGTCGCCCAAGGGCCGTTTCGGCGGCGGCGACCTGACGACGACCGACGACGACGCGATGGCGCCGTACCTGGAGCAGCTCCTGCCAGAGGTCTTCGCCTTCTACCGGCTGTGCGGCGCCGCCCTCGTCGAGAACGGCGGCGGCACGCTCGTGCAGGTGACCGGCGGATCGGCCCGGCGCGCCCTGCCCGGCCGGGCGCCGTGGGCGGCCGGAGCCGCCGCGACCCGCGCGCTCAGCCAGGCGGCCGCGAACGAGCTGAAGCCGAAGGGCGTGCACGCCGTGCTGCTCGTCTGCGACGGCTCGTTCGGGACGCCCGGCGACGACGCCGGCGGCGAGCGCATCGACCCGGTCGACCTGGCCAAGGCGATCCAGTACCTGCACGAGCAGGGCCGAAGCGCCTGGACGCACGAGCTGGTCGTCACGCCGATCGGCGACCGCTGGACGCCGTAACCGGGGTCTGACCCCGAACGCCGGCTGTGACAGTTCCGTGACGCTTTTGTTCGGGGTCTGACCCCGCTACCTGAGCGCTGCGACCGTCTCGTCCCAGAGCGCCGCGTCGTCGGCGCCCTTGCCGTCGCCCTGATTTCGGGCGCAGCGCGAGATCAGCCCGGCCAGCGCCCCGACGGCCCCCAGGTCGCCCGTGGCGCAGATCTCGCGCAGACCGGCCGCATACAGGTAGTCGCCGGTGAGCAGTGCGAGGTCGGCATCGGTCTGGGAGAAGAGCCGCGACCGGCCGTAGTGGAGCAGGTAGCCCTCGTAGATCATCTCGACGCCGAGCAGGTGGTGCTCGGGGCAGCGGCCCGCGAAGCGCGGCTCACCGGCCTTCGCCGGCGGGAGCAGCGCGCCGGCCCAGAGGGGGCTCTCGGCGGCGGCCCGGTCGGCCACCTCCCGCAGCACGCTCACCCCGCGAACTCCGCCGCGGCCGCCGCGGTCCGCTCGACCTGCTCCGGCGTGTGGGCGAGCGAGGGCATGAGCGCCTCGAACTGCGACGGGGCGATGTAGATGCCGTGCGCGAGCATGTGGGCGTGGAAGCGGGCGAAGCGCTCGGTGTCGCTCGCAGCCGCATCGGCGAACGAGCTCACGGGGCCGGGATGGAAGAAGGCGGTCAGCATCGCGCCGACCCGGTTCACGGTCACCCCGGGCGCCTCCAGGCCGGCCGCGAGCGCCGCGGAGGTCTCCTCGAGCCGGTCGTAGGCGCCCGGCTCGCGCAGCAGCGCGAGCGTCGCCAGGCCGGCGGCCATCGCCAGCGGGTTCCCGGACAGGGTGCCCGCCTGGTAGACGTCGCCCTCCGGCGCCAGCCGGCCCATGATCGCCGAGCTGCCGCCGAACGCCGCCGCCGGCAGCCCGCCGCCGACGATCTTGCCGAGGCAGGTCAGGTCGGCGCGGACGGCGAGCCGCTCCTGGCCGCCGCCGTAGCCGACCCGGAAGCCGGTGATGACCTCGTCCATCACGAGCAGCGCCCCCGTGCCGTTGCACACCGTGCGCAGGCCCTCGAGGAAGCCCGGCCGCGGCGGGACGACGCCCATGTTGCCCGCGACGGGCTCGACGATGATCGCGGCCAGGTCGTCGCCGTGGCGCTCGGCGGCCGCCCGCACGCCGTCGAGGTCGTTGTACTCGCACACGAGCGTGTCGGCGGCCACGGCCGGCGGCACGCCGGGGCTGGAGGGGATGCCGAGCGTCGCCAGGCCCGATCCGGCCTGGGCCAGCAGCGCGTCGGCGTGCCCGTGATAGCCGCCCGCGAACTTGACGATCTTCGTCCGGCCCGTATGCGCCCGCGCCAGCCGCAGCGCGCTCATGACGGCCTCGGTGCCCGACGAGACGAACCGCACCTGCTCGAGCGACCCCACCGCGGCACACACCTCGCGGGCCAGCTCGACCTCGACCTCGGTGGGCGCTCCGAACGACGTGCCCTTCTCGGCGGTCGCCGTGACGGCGGCGACCACGTCGGGATGGGCGTGGCCGGCGATCAGCGGCCCCCACGACTGCACCCAGTCGACGTAGCGGTTGCCGTCGGCGTCCCACACCTCGCCGCCGGCCCCGCGGGCCAGGAACAGGGGATGGTCTCGGCCGACCGAGCGCATCGCCCGCACCGGGCTCGAGACACCGCCGGGCATGAGCCGGCGGGCCTCCTCGAAGAGCCGCGCCGACTGCGTCTCGGCTAGGACAGCCACCTCGCCGCCTCGGCGGCGTAGTACGTGATCACGAGGTCGGCGCCGGCACGGCGGATGCCGGTGAGCGCCTCGAGCGCGGCGGCGCGGCGGTCGACGACGCCGCGGGCGGCGGCCGCCTCGAGCATCGCGTACTCGCCGCTGACCTGGTACGCCGCGAGGGGGACGAGCGTCTCCGACCGCAGCCGGCGGAGGACGTCGAGGTAGGGCAGCGCCGGCTTCACCATGACGAGGTCGGCACCCTCCTCGATGTCGAGCAGCGCCTCGCGCACGGCCTCGTTGCCGTTGCCCGGATCCATCTGGTAGCCCTTGCGGTCGCCCTCGGAAGGCGTGGAGTGGGCGGCGTCGCGGAACGGCCCGTAGAAGGCCGAGGCAAACTTGGCGCTGTAGGCCATGATCGCGGTGTCGGTCAGGCCCTCGTTGTCGAGCGACGAGCGGATCGCGCCGACGCGGCCGTCCATCATGTCGGAGGGCGCGACCATGTCGGCGCCCGCCGCGGCGTGGGAGACGGCCGTGTCGGCCAGGAGCTCCAGGCTGATGTCGTTCTCGACGACCCCGTCGCGCAGGACGCCGCAGTGGCCGTGCGAGGTGTACTGGCACAGGCACACGTCGGTGATGACAGTGAGCTCGGGCACCTCCGCCTTGACGGCGCGGACGCCGAGCTGGACGATCCCCTCCGGATCGTAGGCCTCGCTGCCGGCCTCGTCCTTGCGAGCGGGGAGGCCGAAGATCAGCACCGCCGGGATGCCCGCGGCGTGCACCTCGGCCGCCGTCTCGACCAGCCCGTCGATGCCGTGGTGGCCCTGGCCGGGCATCGAGTCGATCGGCGTCGACTCGCCGCCGCCGTGGCGGACGAAGAGCGGTTGGATCAGATTTGACGGGGTCAGGCGCGTCTCGCGCACCATCTGCCGGATGCCTGACGTCCGCCTCAAACGGCGCAGGCGCGTGGTGGGAAACGGCATGCGATGAGTGTAGTCCTGGCTCGCGTTGTTCTTGCCGCACCAGGGCGGGTGCAGTAGGATTGCCAAGAATGGACTGGCTGGAGTCTGGCGAAGGTCAAGACATGGACGTCTCGCAGCTCCACGAGGGCGAGTACTCCAACGAAGCGCTGCGCAAGCTCGGCGCCCGCGTCCGCCACCTGCGCCGCAAGCGCGGGATGACCCAGCGCGACCTCTCGTTCGAGGGCTGCTCGTACAGCTACCTGGCCAGGATCGAGGCCGGCGACCGCCGTCCCAGCCCGCGCGTGCTGATGGAGATCGCCCGCCGGCTCGGCGTCAGCACGGAGGAGCTCACCGGCGAGACGGCGCCGCAGCAGCGGCCGCGCTCGCTCGAGCTGCTCGACGCGATGGTGCTCGGCCGCATGGGCCGGCTCGAGGAGTCCGAGGAGCTTCTGCGCGGCGTCCTGCGCGAGGCCGAGGTGAACGGCGACGGCGAGCGCATGAGCGAGGCCTGCGAGGGCCTGGGCGTCCTGGCAGCGGAGCGCGGCGACGACCGCGAGGCCCGCCGGCTGCTCGAGCAGGCGCTCGAGGTCGGCACGCCGCCCGATCCGGCCCAGCGGGTGCAGCTCTACGGCCGCCTGCAGGAGATCTACCGCCGCTCCGGCGACGTCGCCCGGGCGCTCGCGCTGCTCCAGGACTGCATCGCCCGGCTTGGCCGCGAGGCCACCGCGGACGAGGCGAAGGTTGTGCGCTACTCGCTGTGGCTGAGCGAGGCCTACGCCGAGGCCGGGGCCTTCGCCCGGTCCGCGAGCGCGCTCGCCGAGGCGCTGGCCGACCGCGCCCAGGGCGTCGACCTGGCGTCACGCGCCGCCAGCCAGTATGCGATCTCGCGCAGCCATGCCGCGGCCGGCGCGCTCGACCAGGCGATCCGCTTCTCCGACCGCGCCCTCGCGCTCTACGAGCTGGCCGACGACAACCGCGCGCTGGGCGAGGCCCACCTCACCTACGCGCAGCGGCTGCTCGACCAGGGCGACACCGAGGAGGCGGCCAACCACCTGCGCGCCGCCCGCGAGGTGTTCGGGCCGGCGGCCGAGCCCGTCGAGCGGGGCCGCCTGCTCGTCGAAGAGGCCCGCCACGCCCTCCAGGTCGGCAACGGCGAGGAGGCCGTCCGCTACGCGACCGAGGCGGTCACGGTGCTCGACGGGGCGGCGGCCGACGGGCGCGTCGGCGAGGCCCATCTCGTGCTCGCCCGGGTGCAGGACGAGCTCGGCGAGCTGGAGCGGGCCGACACGGCCTACGCGGCTGCGATCGCCTCCCTCCAGCGCCAGCCGGACGGCGCCCCGGCGCTGGCGCGGGCCTACCGCCACTACGGCAAGTTCCTCAAGCGGCTCGGCCGGGCCGAGGCGGCCCTCGAGGCGTTCGAGCTCGCGGCCGACCTGGCGCCGTCCAACCAGGACGCCCTGGCGCCGCTGCCGACCGCGGACATCAGGTTGCCGTCGGACATCTGAGGCGCTCCCTGGAGCGGATCTCTTGACGGACATCGAAGACCCCGCGGCAGTTCCGCGCCAACAGGTGTCCGAGGCGATGATGCTGGTCGCGCTCGACCGCCTCGACGAGGCCGAGGAGCTGCTCCTGCGCACGCTGCGCACCGCCGAGGCCCTGGACGACCGCGACTCCGGCTCGCGCGCCCTCGAGGGGCTGGGCCTGATCGCATCGCGCCGGGGCCGCTTCGAGCGCGCGATCGAGCTCCTGGAGGAGGCGCTCGAACGGGCGGGCGGAGAAGCCGATCCCGAGGAGCGCTTCGAGCTCTTCCGCGAGCTGGCCCGGCTCCACGGCGAGGGCACGAATCTCCCCCGCTCGATCGAGATCCTGGAGGAGTGCCTGGCGCGCATGCGCGACCGGCCGGAGACGGACGCCGCCAAGATGGTCGGCTACACCGTCTTTCTGAGCTACGCCTACGCGGACACGGGCGACTACGGCCACGCCACCGCCGTCCTCACGGGCGCGCTGCGCGAGGACGCCGAGGAGATCGACAAGGCCACCCGCTCGAACGCCTACCGCGCGCTCGCCCGCCTCTACGCCGCCACCGGGCAGACGCCGCTCGCCGTCGAGTACGCCCGCCGCGCCGTCGTGGTCGCCAACGAGACCGGCAACGAGTGGGACCAGGGCATGTCCCATCTCCTCTACGCCCACATCCTGCTCGACGACGGCCAGGCCGATGAGGCCGGCCGCGAGCTGGTCGCCGCCCGGCGGGCCTACGGCGATCGCATGAGCGGCATGGACGAGGGCTTCGTGCGGGTCGAGGAGGCCCGGCGCGCGCTGCAGCAGGGCGACCCCGAGGGCGCGGCCGACCTCGCCCGGGAGGCGATCGAGCTGCTCGGCAACCTGTCCGTCCCCGGCCAGCTCGGCGAGAGCTACCTCGTCCTGGCCCGGAGCTACGACGAGACCGGGCGGGCCGACCGGGCCGAGAAGGCCTACGCCGCGGCCATCGACGCGCTCAGGCGCCAGAACGGCTGGCACTGCGAGCTCGGCCGGGCCTACCGCTGGTACGGCAAGTTCCTGCGCAAGGCGGGGCGCACCGAGGCGGCGATGGAGGCGTTCGAGCAGGCCGCCGACCTCGCCCCCTCCAACCACGACCGCCCGGACACCGTCTAGTCCCGCGCGCTCACGGGCGGCGGATGCTCCGGCTCGGCCTCGCCGCCGCCCGGCTCGATGTCGACCTCGACCGGGATCGGGCCGCCCCGCCACGGCTCGAGGCTGATCCGCTCGAACAGGAACGCCGCGATCTCGCGGCCGATGGCGACGAGCGGCATCGCCAGGAACACGCCCGCCAGGCCGTAGAGCTCGCCGGCGGCGAGCAGGGCGAAGATCACGACCAGCGGGTGCACCTTGACCGCGCCGCCCATCAGCTTCGGCACGATGATGTGGCCCTCGATCTGGTGGATGATGAGGAAGAGGACGGCGACGCCGATCACGGCCCCAAGCGACTCGGTCGCGGCGACCGCGGCCGGCGCCAGCGCGCCCAGCCACGGGCCGAGGTACGGGATGATCTCGACGACCGCCGCCCAGCCGGCGAAGGCGAGCGCGTAGGTCGAGCCCGCCGGGAAGATCCCCGTCAGGCCGAGGATCTCGAGGCCGATGAAGACCGAGATGCCGACGGCGAGCGACACCATCGTCTGGCCGCGGATGTAGGCGAGCAGCGCACGCTCGACGCGCGTGACCAGGTCGTCGTCGGGGTCGGACCCCGGGAAGACCCGGCGTAAGAACCGCGATAACCGCGGCGCGTCCAGGAGCATGTAGACCGAGATCACGATCACGAGCACCAGGTTGAAGAGGCTCTCGAAGACGGTGATCAGAAGCGACTGCACCTCCGACACTGCCCGGCCGGAGTAGCGCTGCAGGTGGGACACGTCGACGTGGTGGAGCAGCCGCTCGCCGGGCTTCACGACGTTCACCTTCACCGGGCTCGAGGTGTTGATCCAGTGCTGGAGGTCCTTCAGCTTGCGGTCGGCCGGGGTGACGCCGCGGGAGTCCTCGCGGAACTGGTCGTTCACCCGGTTTGCGACCGACTGCACCTCGCGCGCGATCACTGTCCCGGCGATCACGCTGATGCCGCCGATCGCGACGGCGAAGCACACGTAGACCAGGAGGACGGAGAGGCCGCGCGGGATGCGCACCGCGCAGAAGGCGCGCACGATCGGGTTCAGGAGGATCGCGATCAGGGCCGCGACCACGAACACGAACACCGCCCCGTTGACGGCCGACACGAACAGCCACGTGCCCACCACGACGAGCGGCAGGCCCACGAGCTGGATCCACCGCGGGATCACGATGTTCCCCGGGCCGTTGGGAGCCATTGCGGCCATCGTAACAGCCGCGGATCCAGGGCAATCCTCGCCGCCCGGCCGGGCTCGCGGCTCCGGCTGAGCGCCCGCCACGAGGGCCGGATCCGCTACCCTGGCGTGCGTGACCTCGAGGCACCGCCGCCGGTATCCGCGTCGTCGCGCCGACCGCCGCCGCACCCGCCGCAGGGTTGCGCTCGCTGTCGTGCTGCTGGTCGTCGTCACGATCGTGGCGACGGCGCTTCGCTCCGGCTCGTCGACGAACTCGCCGGCCGCGATCGCGAGCGTCGTGCCGTCGTCGCAGCTGGCGCCGAACGCGCCTCCGGCGCCGCTCGGCATGGCCACCGCGCCGGGCAACCTGGTGCTCGACGTGCCGATCAACCACCGCCGGATCACCGCGATCGTCTACCACGGCGTCGGCACCCAGAACGTCGTCCCGCTCGTGCCGCTCGGCTCGCAGAAGAACGCCGGGATCCTGAACACGATCGCGAAGATGCTCACCGGCGCGCCCGACGGCGGCGGCGGCCCGTCCTACTACGTGGACGACGCCGGCCAGGGGCCGAGCACGGGCTCGGTCGACGTCGGCGCGGTGGCGGGCACGGACGTGTACTCGCCGGTCGACGGCAAGATCGCCAGCATCCGGCCCTACGTGATCGACGGCCGCGCCCACGGCAGCGTGATTGAGATCCAGCCGACCTCGACGCCGGCCGACGTCGTCACGCTGACGAACGTCGCCCCCGCGCCGGGGATCGTGGTCGGGACGACCGTCTCGGCGGCGAAGACGAAGCTCGGCAGCGTCGTCGACCTCTCCAAGGTGCTGACGCAGGAGCTGGCCAAGTTCACCTCGGACGCGGGCAACCACGTCCACATCGAGGTCGGGCCCGCGCCGGCCACCAACGGCGTGTTCCTTTAGCCCACCCGTGCGGATCCTCTTCATCGCCGATGCCTTCGCGACTCCGGGGCGTCGCGTCATCGAGCACCACGTGCCCCGGCTGCGGGCGGAGCGCGACATCGGCTTCGTCGTCGCGAACGGCGAGAACCTGGCCGACGGCACCGGCATCACCAGCCGGCTGGCCCGCCGCGTGCACGCGGCCGGGGTCGACGTGATCACGCTCGGAAACCACGCCTTCCGCCAGCGCGAGGTCTACCCGCACCTGGGCTTGGACCCGCGCATCGTGCGCCCGGCCAATTACCCGACCACCGCACCCGGCAAGGGCTGGTGCGTCGCCAAGGCCGCCGACGGGACGCCCGTGGCGGTCATCAACCTGCTCGGCAAGCTCTTCCTCGACCCGGCGGTGAGCCCCTTCGCGGTGGCCGAGGACATCGTCGCCGAGGCCCGCCAGGAGGCCGACCTCGTGCTGGTCGACTTTCACGCCGAGGCGACCAGCGAGAAGGTGGCGATGGGACGGTTCCTGGACGGCCGGGTCACGGCCGTGGTCGGCACCCACACGCACGTCCAGACGAGCGACGCCCACGTCCTCTCGGGCGGCACGGCCTACATCACCGACGCGGGGATGACCGGCCCGCACGATTCGGTGATCGGCGTGCGCACCGACCTCATCCTGCGCCGCTTCACGACGCAGATGCCGGTGCGCTTCGAGCCCGCCGACGGCGGCGTGCGGCTGGAGGGTGTCGTGATCGAGTGCGACGGCGGTGGCCGGGCCTCGTCCATCGAGGCCATCCGCATCGCCGAGTAGCCGGCTAGGAGGCCGGGATCGGCTCGGCCGCGAACGGCTCCGGGATCGGCTCCGGCTCCTGCGCCTCCCGCGGCACGAGGAGAGCGATCATGACCACGGGCAGCCACCAGCAGATGTACGGGTAGAACCAGTAGCTCGCCGCCATCTGCGCGACCAGGATGACGGCGCCGGAGAGCGCCGCCACCGCCGCCGCATCCTTGCGCCGCCGGCGGGGGAAGAACGCCAGGGCGACGATGCCGATGCCGGCCGCGATCTGGAAGATGTGCTGCGGCAGGCGCAGGTCGTACCAGCCGGGGTGGTAGAGGCCGAGCGTCCAGATCGCCATGGGCGTCTCGCGGCCGAGCTGGTAGTCGATCGTGCGGTGCCAGAAGAGCGAGATGCCGTTCGAGTCGAGCGCCAGCATCGAGAGGAGCACGAGCGCCGAGACGCCGAACCCGACGAACGTCGCCTTCCGGTTCCGCAGCGACGCGAAGAGCGGCACGATTGCAAGCGGCGCGAACTTGGTCAGCGCGGCCGCGGCCAGCACCGCCCCGCGGGCGGCGGGCCTCGCGAGCAGCGCGAACGTCCAGGCCAGCAGGGCCCCCACCAGCGCGTCGTTCGAGTTCATGTTCAGCGAGTAGAGCGTGAACGGGTTCGCCGCCCAGGCGAAGGCCAGCGCGACACCGAGCCGGCGCGATCCCAGCTGCCAGCCGGCGACGAAGAGCCCGACGACGGCCAGGATGTCGAACGCCGACGCGGCCACGTGCGCCGCGGGCAGGTGGTCCCACCTGCCGCTCCATCCCATCGCCGCGACGGCGGGCACGTAGGCGATGTACACGGTCGGGCCGTAGGTGTCGCCGCTCTCGATCGGCGACTCGCAGCGGCCGTTCGTCTGGATGTGGCCGATCGGATCGCCGTTGAAGTAGCGGCCGCCGCACGCCTTGCCGTCGCCGTTCGGCATGTGCCCGTAGGGCAGGACGCCGTCCATGAGCCGCGACGCGCCGGCCACGCCCGCGTAGCCCACGTCGATCACGTTCGAGTCCTGGTTGTTCAGGCCGAGCCGGAAGCCCATCAGCGCGAACAGCAGCCCGACGAGGATCAGCAGGTGGCGGTCGCCGATCGCGAACGTGCGCGGCGCCCGCCGCCAGCCGATCCACACCATGCGGGCGACGAGGTAGATCATCGGCGGGTAGATCAGCGGCGTCGACACGAAGACGTCGCCCTTGTTGAACTCCCACAGCGACCCGACGAACGAGAGCACGACGGCCAGGTCGAGGGTCCGCATCGAGATCGGCCGGCGCCAGTCGATCAGCCCGGCCAGGAACAGGGCGCACAGCGGCCACAGCACGTAGGCGGCGTTGGCCTTCCGCCCGTAGGCCGACGGCTGGCCGCGGGCCAGCTGCCACTCCACCTGCGGCCCCGTCCACACCTCGTACGGATCCTCGGTGTAGTCCTCGATGTGCACCTCGGCCACCTGGCCGCCGTCGGCGTAGTAGTCGACCGTCCAGACCCGGTGGTCGCCCAGCACCGAGGTGTGGCTGACGTCCTTGTAGTGGGACAGCCACACCCGGACCTGGGGCTGGCGAAAGGCGATGATCGCCGCCTGCACCGAATTCAGCCGCGGCGCGCCGACGCGCGAGACGACCCGGACGTGGCGCACCCTGGCGGTGCGGTCGTCGATCGTGAACGCCGCGAGCACGTTGTGGGCGCCGTGCGGCTCGAGCAGCACGACCCAGTCATGGTTGGGGGCGTCGAAGGTCGCCTCCCAGTGGGCGCCCGGGTTCTTCGCCAGGAGCGAGGCTGCCTGCGGCTCCGCCTGGGCGACGACGATCGCCTGGTGGCGGGTCAGGTGCGCGGCGGCCTGGGCGGGAGCGGCGGACAGGAGCAGCACCGCCGCAGCCAGGGCCGCGGCGCTACTGAAACGTCCAGAGCTTGTTGCCAAGGAAGCTGACCGGCGTCGCAACCAGGATGGCGATCGCGGCGGCGGTCACCTTCGCCATCCCGCCCGCCTCCACGAGCGCGCGCAGGACACCCAGGTCGAGGCAGAGCGCCATCGCGCTGACGGTCAGGAAGCGCACGTACTGGTGGTGGGGCACACCGTGTGAGACGCGGAACGTCCACAGCCGGTTCCAGACGAAATTGCTGGTCGCGGCCAGGATGAACGCGAGCACGAACGCGAGCATGTACGGCATGCGCTGGTCGGCGATCAGGAACGCGACCAGGTTCACCACGTAGCCCGTCCCCCCGACGATGCAGAAGCGCAGCACCTGCATCCAGTTGTCCGGGTGGCGGACGGCGAGGTTGAACCGGCGCGCGTGTCCCCGGGCGCGAACCGCGGCGGACTCGACTCCCTCCTCCATCCGGCGGATGCTATCGGACGCCCGCGAGCGCGGACGCCGCCTGGCGCACAGGCCGGTTGACGCCGAAATGGCGGGCGGCCAGCGGCGCCATGTCCGTGATCGACGGCATCCCGCCCAGCGGAGGGCCTCCGTCGAAGCCGGCGGTGATCAGCGGGACGATCGAATCCTCGGCCCGCAGGGAGCCGTGGCTGCCTCCGCCGACGTGGTGGGCGCCGCCCGAGTCGGAGAACTCCCAGCCGGGCGCCGCCGAGACGATCACCTCACCCGCGGCCGGGCAGAGGAGCGCCCCCTCGATGCGCTCGAGCGCGTTCGGGTGTACCTGCGGATGCAGCAGGTCGGCGTCGCCCTCCACGGTGAAGGTGTTGCCGCGCGCGTCCGTCTCGCCGGGGCCGCGGCGGAATCGCAGCTCGCCGCTGCCGCCGCGCACGTGCATCCAGCCCTCGTCCGCGTACATGGCGAGCTCGGCGGCCGGCTGCTCGAGCATCCGCTCGGCGATGCGGCCGTTCGGCTCGCGGGCGCGGCCAAGCCGGTAGACCATCGCCGCCCGGTTCGACGCCGTGACGGCCAGCTCGCAGCTGTCGGGGTCGGAGCGACGGCTGGAGCGGAAGAGCTCCATGCCCTCGAGCGGCCCGGCCGCGTCGGCGGCGTGGAGCACGGGGCTCTGGGAGTGGTCCGCGACCACGACCACGGCGTAGCGGTCGAGGAAGCGGTCGAGCCCACCGGCCGCCTCCACCAGCAGCCCCAGGCCGCCGTCGGCGACCTCGACGGCCCCGATGACGTCGCCGCCGCGGTGCTGGGCCGCGTCGGTCTCGTACAGATAGAAGAACAGGAAGTCGAAGCCGTCACGGGTGACCAGCCAGCGGCCGACGGCGCCGCCGTGGCGGTCGATCCCGCCGCCGAAGTTGCGCGGGGCGCCGGTCTGGTCGGTGAAGAAGAGATCGCCCAGGAAATAGCGGCGGGGGCCGTAGACGGCGTCGACGATGCCGATGCGGCGGGCCAGGCTGCGGGCGACCGGCCACGTGATCGGGTGGCGGACGCGCCCCCGGCACACGTAGGTGTTCACGCCCGCCGTCACGTATCCGGCGTCCTCGAGGAACTCGAAGATCGTGGTGGTGTTCCGCGACAGGTGGACGAGGTTCATGTTCACGAGGATGTCGTCGACCATCTGGCGCGTGCCCTCGGCCAGGGTGGCGGCGAACGACGAGCCGTACTCGACCAGGCGCCGCTCGCCGCGGTGGTACCAGGTCATCCCGGGGATGTGCGACCCGGCCGGGTGCTCGCCGGTGAGGAGCGCCGCCAGGCAGACAGGCGTGAGCGACGGGAACGTGGAGACGCAGTCGTCGCGGCGCTCGCCGGCGGCGGCCAGCCTGGCCATCGTCGGCGCCCGGCCGGCGGCGATCGCCCGGTCGAGCAGCTCCGGGCCGAGGCCATCGACCACCGCCAGGATCAGCTTCTTCCGGCCGGCGCAGCCTGCGGGGGCGGTCATCGAAGCACGCGCAGCCCGCGGAACTTCTGATCCTCGCGGCGGCGCTGGCGCAGCAGGAGCCAGCCCGCGGCGGCGGTCATCAGGTAGCCCACGAACGGGATCAGCGCCACGAGCGCCGCGCCGATGCCGGCGCCGTCCTCGACGAGCGCCGTCCCGCGGACGTCGCCGCCGGCCTTGACGGCGCCCGCGCGGAGGCGTCGCATCGCGAGCCCGACCGCACCGGCCACGAGCGCGCCGAGCACCAGCCCGACGTAGGGGATGTCCCCGCCCGCCGCCAGCTCGAACGCAAGCCCGCCGGCGACGATCCGGCGCCCCAGCCTCGCCCCCGCCTGCGCGCCCGGCCAGACGGCATCCGCGACGAGCTCGATCGCGACGAGCGCCCAGCACACGGCCACCGTCACCGCGTCGTCGGCGATGGCGATCGGCGATTCCAGCCACCCCTGGGTGGCGGCGCTGGCGGCAAGCGCGAGCGGCGCGGCGGAGAGCAGCCCCGCCGCTGCCGCCAGCCCGAGGCCCTGGCTGATGGCGATCACATGGTTCATGGCCGGCGAATGATAATCGCGTGACGGACGAGGCTAATGCGCCGGCACCACGACCCGGATCGCATCCGGCCGGTACGTGAACTCGACCCGCTCTCGGTGGCCGACGTACTCGCCGTCGATCTGGAACGCGGTCGGCTCGTCGCACGTGACCGTGAACGCGTGCAGGTCGTGCAGATAGCCGACGTGGCGGCTGCCGTGACGGGCGTGGCGGGGCCAGATCAGCGCGTAGACCGGCAGGCGCCACAGCTGGCGGCCGCGCAGCTCGCGGGTGAACACGGCGTCGAGGCCGTGCTCGAAGTCCGCCTTCGGCGTGGCCCGCACCGGAATCGGGCCGAGGAACGTGTACGGGTGCTGGTTGGCGACGGCCAGGTAGGAGCAGCGGTGCGAGATCCCGCCGGCCGCGGTCAGGGTCATGCGCTCGTGGAGCGCGAACCCCTCGGCGCGCAGCACGCGCAGCGCCGTCGCAAGCACCTGCAGGTCGCCGGGGCGCTCGTTCCCGGGCCGCTCGTGCCGGGTCCGGTCGACGATCGCCGTCGCCTCGGCGTCGAGCCCCAGACCGGCCGCGAAGGTGAAGACACGCCCGTCGGCGACGCCGAGACCGATCGACCGGGTCGAGCCGGCCCGGAGCGCCTCGGCCAGCTGGCGGGCGGCGGCGGCCGGGTCGTTCACGTAGCCGAGGTGGCGGGCGAACACCGAGGACGCGCCCGCCGGCAGCACGCCCATGAGCGACCCCTGAGGCAGGCCGTTCGCGATCTCGTTGTAGGTGCCGTCGCCGCCGAGGCCGACCACCGCGTCCTCGGTCGCCGCCGCGGCCAGCTCGGTGGCATGGCCGGCGTACTCCGTGGTCACGACCTCGAGCTCCGCCGCGTCACGGAGGGCCGCGATGACGGCGTCCAGCACCGGGCCGCGTACTCCCGTCGCGGCCGCGTTGACGATCAGGCGTACGCGCATCCCGCCGCTACGATAACCGGCGATGCGGGCCTCAACCGTGCGCACCTGTGCGGCCGCCGCGGCCGTCCCGGCCATGATCGTCGTCCTGGCGCACCTGGCGTACGTCTGGCAGCAGCATCCATCGAGCGCCGATCGCCAGACGTCGGCGTTCGGGCACGGCATCGGCCTCGCGGTGATCCTGGCGGCGGTGCTCGCCGCGGGCCGGGTGGCGCAGTACCTCGAGAGGGCGTCCTCGCGGCTGTGGCCGGGCGTGATCGGCGTCGTCGGCACCATCGCCGTGCTCGCCCACCTGGCCGACGACTGGAGCGCCGGCTCGGCCGCCGTGCGCTCGCCGCGCATCCTGCTCGAGCACCTCGCGCTGCTCGGCCTGGTCGCGCTCGCCGCCTGGATCGCGGGCCGGTTCGAGGCCCAGTCCAGGCGCACCGTCGTGCCCCACTAGCTGGCAAATTCCCGGCCAATTCGCCCCACATACAACTCGGGGGTGATGACGGCCTACGTGCGACAGGGGGTGCTCGTGGTCGCGGCCGCCGCGGTGGGGGGCGCAAGCGCCGTCGCGCTGGGACGCGCCGGCGTCGGCAGCACCTCGAGGACGACCACCGTCCGCCGCGTGGCCGCCGTCCACGCGCCGATCAACGTCTCGTCGACCACGAGCGGGCTGAACGCCGCCCAGATCTATCGCCGGGACGCCGCCGGCGTCGTCGTCGTGAACGCGACCGTGGTGCGGTCGGTCGCCGACCCGCTCGACCCGTTCGCGCCCAGCCAGAAGGAGCGCACCCGCGCCCTTGGCTCGGGCTTCGTGATCGACCGCCGCGGCCACATCCTCACGAACGCGCACGTCGTGGCGGGCGCCCGCACCGTCACCGTCGGCTTCCGCAAGGGCGGCACCTACAAGGCCGACGTGGTCGGGATCGACCTGATCGACGACGTCGCCGTCCTCGACGTGCCGACGGCGCCGAGCTCGGCCCTCGAGCCGCTCCCGCTGGGGAGCGTGCGCTCGGTGCAGGTGGGCGACCCGGTGGTCGCGATCGGCAACCCGCTCGGCGAGTACCGCAGCATCACCGAGGGGATCGTCTCGGCGAAGGCGCGGCAGATCAACTCGCTGAAGCCGGGCTACAAGATCTACAACGCGATCCAGACCGACGCCGCCATCAACCACGGCAACTCGGGCGGCCCGCTGCTGGACAACCGCGGTCGCGTGCTGGGGATCAACTCCCAGATCCAGACCACGACCGGGGACGGCTCCGGGGTCGGCTTCGCGGTGCCCGTCGACACGGTCAAGCGGTCGCTGGACCAGCTGCGCACGCAGGGACGGGCGCGTTACGCCTACCTCGGCGTCGCGACGGCGCGCGTGTACCCGCAGCTGGCCCAGCGGTTCAACCTCCCGGTGCGCGACGGGGCGTGGATC